>CASERA010000160.1 GCA_949290175.1 uncultured Ruminococcus sp. | reverse complement strand
TCACCCCCATTGAAACACCTCCTTGATATGCGTAAGATATAGCTATCAAGGAGGTGTTTCAAATATTACATCTTTATCACACATCAGCAAAGGGATAAGAATTTTTGTAAAGGAAACTTGACAAAGCTGGCAAACTTGATTAGAATGAAAATGTAAAGGAACCTTGTCAAAAAAGAGGAGGGAATATATTTGCAAAATAGAGTTGAGGAACTAAGAAAAACTTTAGGCATGAATCAAGAAGATTTTGCAAAAGCAATTAAAGTTTCGAGGCAAACAATTAGTTCAATAGAAACAGGAAAATATAATCCATCTTTGGAATTGGCTTTTGCAATATCAGATTTTTTTGGGAAGAGTATTGAGGAAATTTTTATCCACGAAAGGAGTATTGAGAATGAAAAAGATTAATTTGGTAACAGGTATCATGTACGTTATTGGCGGCCTACTTTTTCTATCCATAGCAATCCTGACTAATAGTAAGTTAGATAGCCTGTTTTTCGGTTTTGCAGGAGCAGGAATTGCTCCAGGTATTATGATGATTTATAAGTATGTGTATTGGAGTTCTCCCCAAAATAAGGAGAGGTATTTGGAAAAATTGGAGAATGAAAAAATCGAGAGACATGATGAGTTGAAGGAGAAAATACGAGGAAAATCTGCACAATACGCATATGCAGCAGGGCTTTTTGTGATTAGTTTTTCAACAGTTTTATTTAATATTTTGGATTCTTTAGAAATCATTGAAAACGGAAATATTTTTGTTTTTTATTTATGCGGATATTTGTTGTTTCAAATAATAATTGGCATAGTGATTTTTAGATACTTAATGAAAAAATATTGAATAGCAAAGCCAGCTATGCACCAAGCCTCTATGTGGAGAAAATGGGAAATTTTCATGCCTGCTGTAAGATTGTCATACGAAATGCGACAATCACACAGCAGGAAATCGGTGTCATTATATTAAAGGAAACAAGTCCTTCCTCGAGATATTGACATTACATTTATAGCCGATAGCATCACACATTTTTGAAATATCTGATATAGTGAGTTCTTTCTTTTTAAACATGCTTTGTAATTGTTGTGAAGTAATTCCCATTTTTTTAGCAATCTGTGCATTCGTGATACCATTATCTGATAAGTGTTGTTTAAAATCCGTAATAAATTGGGGTGTATTTTCATATTTCATTATTTTTTATCTCCTACTATTAGTATTGTCATAGTCATTCTTTACCTTTTCTACAGGTTAGACTATGCTATTTTAAGATACTGTGGATTGAGATGCTCTCATTGTCATGCAGTTTTCAAGATACTGACTGCAATGAAAAGTCATTGCTGCTTTTTAATTTTGTTTTTATACTTGACTTTCTTTAATAGTGAGTCTCCTATAAATAGTAATATAGTATAACATATTTTGCTTATCATTATAATTATATATCTTCACTAATATAAGTAGTATAATAACAAAATATTTATGATTATTTAATAAATGAATTGTTTTCGTCGTATTTCTTTTTAAATACTATTCCAACGAAAAGATGAAAAGTGATATAATGCTTCTATTAAAGGTCGATTTGAGAAAGGAGACATAGGTTTGCTGGAATATCTTAGATTTTCAACTCAGAACATGGAAAACCGTACCGTAATTGAAATCCGGGTATCCGAAGGTAACCGTCTGGATGCAGTAATAGAAGGTGTTTCATATCCGTTTTTTGAATGTGCTTATTCGCTGACAGCAGAACATGGAGAAGAATGGCTGGAGCGTATAGATGAACTTCATATGGAGCAGTGGAAAAAAGTCTATATGGCGTCAGAAATGGTATTGGCGTCAGGGGCAGAGAACTGGGAGATCATATATCGGGAAGAAGGTGGAAAAGACCGGAAACTGGTCGGAAGAGGGGGATATCCGGAGAACTGGAATGAATTTTTAAAGATTATGGATGAGATTATTCCTACGGCAGTTCCGGGGCAGGTCAATAAAGTGACTTTGGAATACCAGCGTATGGTACCGCTTCAGAATGAGGAAAGTGAAGCCTCGGAAGAACAAAAGGTGCTATGGGATTATAAAGAGGAACTGATATTGGATCGGTATGCAGAAACACTCACGATTAAACAAATTATTGAATCGGGGCGGGAGACGAAGAAGGAATATTATATGAAAGGGGAGATTCCTGAACTGATAGATCGCTGTATGGCATGTCTGGGCAGGATAGAAGGGCAGCCGTACCCGGCATTGGAACAAGGTCCAATGTTTAAGCTTCGTATTGAAACAGGGGGCAGTGCAGACCAGGTATTGAGTGGAAGGTATAACCGATGCGGATTGCCGGTAGGCTGGGAGGATTTTGTAAAGGAAATTTACAAATACGTTCGTTTTTATGAGAGTTATGAGGATATTTTGAATCCATACATATATAAAAGAGGACGTAGGCAGGGTGAATATATCATATGCAGTGTTTCGTTTCATGAGGGCGGAAAACAATATTATTATTGGACGGAAGATGAAAGTCTGGAGATAGGAAATGAAGTCGTTGTACCGGCAGGGGCATATAATCAGGAAATACCTGCAAAGATAGAAGATATTAATTACTATACAAAAGATAAACTTCCAATGTCTTTGGAAAAAATGAAACGGATTTTGAAGAAAATATAGGATTAATACATGGAAAACAGGGAGAAGGCAGGGAAATAGATGAAATATACAATGATGGAACTGATTTGGCTGTTTTTGACGTATTCATTTTGGGGCTGGATGATTGAGACAGTCGTAGGAACAATCAAAAAGAAGAAGTTTATAAATCGAGGATTCTCTACGGGACCTTTTTGTCTTGTTTATGGTGTGGCAGCAGTCAGCATGACGATTTCAATGAATGAGCTGATCAATCGGCCTGTATTTCTGTTTATCGGATGCGGAACGCTGGCAACATTTATCGAATGGATAACGGGAAAATTACTGGAACAATTGAATCAGCATAAGTGGTGGGATTATTCGGGGAAAAAATGGAACTTTGATGGCTATATTTGTCTCCAGTATTCATTGCTCTGGGCAGTATTGGGAGTATTGACGGTAAGATACACAGATGAGCTGCTTGTTGCTGTTTTTCATTTGATTCCATCTTTTTTAAGAGATATATTGATTGGGCTGCTGATTGCCGGAATGCTGCTGGATCTTTTGGCATCCTGGGCGGCAATCTTTCAGATCCGAAGAGAAATGCCGGCGGCAATCCGATGGAATAAGAAAGTAGGAGTCTGGACGCAGAAATTTGCTCTTTTCATTGTGGGAAATGTTGAACGAAGGATGGCAAAAGCATATCCTGTGATTTTTGAGAAAGTCCCGCGACAGGCAAAAGAAGGAAAGTTTGCGGAAGGATGCGGATTTTATAAGCTGTTCTGGTTGTTTTTGATAGGAGCAGTCCTGGGAGATTTTACGGAAACTATATACTGCAGGCTGACAGCGGGAATCTGGATGAGGCGAAGCAGCCTTGTGTGGGGACCGTTCAGTATTGTATGGGGGCTTGCAATTGCAATTGCTACGGCGTTGCTGTATAAGGATAGAGAGAAACCCGACAGACATATTTTTTTGGTAGGAACCTTTTTAGGTGGAGCCTATGAATATGTGTGCAGTGTGTTTACCGAGATTGTATTTGGAAAGGTATTCTGGGATTACAGTGAAATTCCGTTTAACTTAGGTGGAAGGATTAACCTTCTGTATTGCTTTTTCTGGGGAATCGCGGCAGTGGTATGGATTAAAATATTGTATCCCAAGTTTTCAGTATGGATTGAGAAGATTCCTTTGATGTGGGGATATGTGCTGACCTGGATTTTAGTAATATTTATGGCAATTAACATTGTGGTTTCTATGGCAGCTCTGGTACGTTATGATATGCGTGCCAAAGGAAATCCGGCAGACAGCAGATGGGAATACATAATAGATGAGCATTTTGATGATACCCGTATGGCACATATGTATTCGAATGCAAAAGCAAAATAGGAGATACATTATTTACTGTTATTTTTCATGACAGCGGAAGAGGCCGACTCCAAGTCCGCCCGGACCAATATGGCAGCCAATGCTCATAGTCAGCGGCAGGTGTATCAGCTCCAAGTCAGGGAAATGTTTTTTCATTTCATTTTTGAAAAAGTCCAGTGTCTCAGAATCCATTTCTGTATTTGCAATTCCTGCTTTTAGTAGCCCATTTTTATATAAATCGAAAAACTTGGTGTGTAAATCTTTATCAAGTGCTTTGCACATCGCTTTGAATGCGGCTTTCATTCCACGAGTTTTTGTGTAGGCATCCAGTTTGTCTCCCTGAATAGTGAGCACAGGTTTTAAATTCAGCACAGTTCCAATGGCTGCAGCTGCGGAGGTAATCCGTCCGCCTTTTTTTAAATATTCCAGAGTGTCCACTGCAATATAAATAGTGGAATCCAGAGCTTCTTCTTCTAAAATTTTTTTGATTTCAGCTCCACTGTATCCCTGTTTAGCAAGAAATTGTGCGTCCAGGACGGATTGTGCCTGGGTAACAGAAATTCGACGGTTGTCGATGACATGCACTTTATTTTTGAAATCCGGTTCTTCAGACAGTACAAGAGCAGTCTGGCAGGAATTACTTAATCCGCTGGACATAGGGATATGGACAACTTCATCATATTCTTTGAGCAGTTGTTTCCACATATTCATGACATCGGCTGGAGACGGCTGTGATGTGGTGATTGAGGAGCCCTCCGCGAGTTTTTGATAAAAACGTTCTGAAGTAATATCATGGCCCTCGTAATATGTTTTGCCGTCAATTAGCACGGGCATCGGAAGAATACGAATTCCGAATGCCTTTCCCTCTTCTGGCATAATTCCGCAGTTGCTGTCTGTCATAATTGCGATATGTGACATAATAACCTCCCTTTGTTTCTTGTATCGCCCTGGCTGTGACAGGGATATCTATAAAAAATATCTTACATATTGACCGTTATTTTAACAGGTGTTAAGTTTGTAACAAATAATCCGAACGTCCGAGTATTAGTATGTGTATTTCCGAATCAGACAGGAGATAATACCTGCCAGGCAAAGACCGAACAAAGCATTGTGCATAGAGCCAAAAACTTTCAGTCCACCCTGAATTCCGCGGAGAATCTCCGGAGATTGAGGAATGATTCTGTTAAGCCAGAATGCGGCATAGGAACACACGTAGATAAAAATAAAAGAAAAGAGTCCGCGGCCTGTATCTTCCTTATAGATTTTTCTCCCGTCCCGTACTCGAACACGTGTCAGTGCCCAGAGAAATGAGAAAAATTCAAACAGCAGGAAGAATGCGGCGATGGCTGCATATGCTCCCAGGCAGTAATTTTGTTCTGCAATTGCAGTAGCAGGATCTCCGTATGGTGCAGATCCTTTCCAGAAATTAACGGTCAGATATCCCACAGTTGCAAGAATTAAAAGCAGGGAAATTAAGTGTAAAATTGAGCGTGCAATTTTATAGATTGCTTTGCTGCCATATTTTGCAGTCGATTGAATTGGGGAAAGGATATCTGAGATTCCAGGACCGGAATAAGAAGATTTTCTGCGTCGTCCCCGAGTATGATAGTTGTCATAATATTCTTCTTCCCAGGAATCTTGTTTAGGTTGGGAATAATAAGAATCAGGTTGCACGGACGACATTACAATGGTCTCGTCTTGATTTAAAGGTATGGTCTGAAAATCACTGCCCGATGATTTTTCTTCTGGCTCTTCGTAGTGGAAAAGCGGGTCATCTTCATAAGTTACTTCAAAATCATCATCAAAGAAATTCGTTTTTCTATCTTTGGAATTCATGGTAATCCTCCCTTCCTGAATGTTCCTATTCTATAACGTTTTAAGAAATTCCTCAAGAGACAAGAGAAAAAATTCATAAAAATCTAAGACTTTCAAACCAAGATGGGAAAAGAAATTCCCGTCTGACTGCATAAGAAAACAGAATTTGGGGCAGAGTAAAATCAAAAGTACCTGAGACAGACCAGGAATAAAGTATGGAAGGGCAAGAGTATATTATGAATATTCAGAAATGTGGAATTATCGGATGTGGAGATGTAGGGGCAACTATTGCATATACGCTTGTAGAAAGCGGGCTTTTCAATGAAATGGTTCTAGTGGATTTAAAGGAGAAGAAAGCAGAAGGAGAAGCACTGGATATTGCTCATGGAATTCCATTTACCGTACCTTCTGATATTTATGCAGGTAGCTATGAAGATTTAAAGGATGCGTATCTGATTATTATAACTGCCGGAGCAAACCAGCTTCCGGGTGAGACGCGTCTGGATATTGCGGCAAAAAACGCAGCAGTTATGAGGAAAATTATTCCAGAAATTGTACGGTATAACCAGGAATGTATTCTGTTGATGGTAACGAATCCGGTAGATGTATTAACCAGCCTCGCATTGGATTTGTCAGGCTTTCCGTCCAACCGTGTAATTGGAAGCGGTACTGTTTTGGATTCTGCCAGACTGAAATATCTGCTCGGTAATGAATTTAACCTGGATTACCGTAATGTTCATGCATGGATTATTGGAGAGCATGGGGATAGTGAATTGGCCGCATGGAGCAGTGCGACGGTAGCAGGAGTAACCGTAGACGAGTATTGCCGGCAGCATAACAAAGAAAATCCTCATGCCAGGTTGGAGCAGATTTATGAAGAAGTGCGGGATAGTGCATATGAGATCATTGAAAGAAAGGGAGCAACCTTTTATGCAGTGGCGATGGCAGTAAGACGGATTGCAGAGGCCATTGTGCGGGATGAGCATTCTGTGTTGACTGTATCCAGCCTGGCACAGGGGCATTATGGTTTAGGACATCTGTGTATCG
>CASERA010000159.1 GCA_949290175.1 uncultured Ruminococcus sp. | reverse complement strand
CATCTGTCTTTCCTGCTGCTCGATCATTTTCTTTACCATATAACCACCAACAGATCCGTTCTGTTTGGAAGTTAAGTCTCCGTTATAACCGTCTGTCAGCGGCACTCCAAGTTCGCTGGCTACCTCATATTTGAATTTATCCAACGCTCCCTTAGCTTCTGGTACTGCTGCTCGATTAGATGAACGACTTGCCATGATAATTTCCTCCTTTTTGTAACTTTCCTTTGTTACGTCTTTTTGTATTTGTGTAACGCCTGCTTTTTAGCCACATCCTCATGTCATTCTGCTGCATTTTGGCGGCTGATTCTCATGTGTCTGTAACTGTCGCTTGTGTTACAGTCATAGTATATGAAGGAATGAAAACTTTATTCTGGAAATTAATGCTAATTTTTATAATGTCATTTCCAACATGGTCTCTGACAAATAGGAATTCAATTTTGTCATAAGCCTGCGATGCTCCTCTTTTTCCAGCCCCGGATCTTCATTTAAAAGGGTTACCGCAGCTTCTGCGGCCTGCTTCAAAATTATAGAATCCTGAAATACGTCCCCAAGCTTAAAATCCATAAGTCCACTCTGGCGGATTCCAAACAGATCTCCGGGACCTCGAAGCCTTAAATCTTCTCCGGCAATAAAAAATCCATCATTAGATTTATTTAGGATTTCCAGCCGTTCTTTCGTTTCTTTTGATTTTGACGCACTCATAAAAATACAATAAGACTGATAACCGCCTCTTCCAACTCTCCCTCTCAGCTGATGAAGTTGTGCCAGCCCAAAACGCTCTGCATTTTCAATCAGCATAACTGTTGCATTGGGTACATCGATTCCAACCTCGATTACCGTGGTGGAAACAAGTATTTGAATTTCATTTTTCCCAAATGTTTCCATAATTTCATCTTTTTCAGCCTGCTTCATTTTGCCATGCAGGCAGCCCACCCGAATGGAATTTCCCATAATTTCCTGCAGCATCTGTGCATAATCTGTAACATTTTCTGCTTCTAAATGCTCACTTTCTTCTACCATTGGACAAATGACATAGCACTGCCGGCCTTCTGCAACCTGCTTTTTCATAAAATTGTAAGCAGTATTCCGATATCCCGTATCCACTACACAGTTTTTGATTGGAATCCGGTTCTTTGGAAGTTCATCAATCACAGAAATATCAAGGTCACCGTACAAAATAATTGCCAGTGTTCGTGGAATTGGTGTTGCGCTCATTACCAGAATATGTGGGATATCTCCCTTTCCCGCCAGGGTTTCACGCTGCTTCACTCCAAAACGATGCTGTTCATCAGTAACTACCAGAGCAAGATTTTTATACTGTACTTTTTCCTGGATCAGTGCATGTGTTCCAATGATAAGATCTGCTTCCCCTGATTCAATTCTGGCATAAGTTTCCCTTTTTTCTTTTGCAGTCATAGAGCCTGTCAGCAATTCCGGTTTCAAAGAAATCCCATATTGCTCCAACATTTTACTAATATTTTCATAATGCTGTCTTGCAAGTACTTCTGTTGGGGCCATCAATGCTCCCTGATATCCATTGAGTCCCGCAAACATCAGCCCTAATAAGGCTACGATTGTTTTTCCGGAACCCACATCTCCCTGGACCAGCCGGGACATCACAGAAGCTCCACACATATCTTTTCGGATTTCATCCCAAACCTTTTTCTGTGCAGAGGTCAGTTCATAGGGAAGTGCTTCCAGAAAAGCTTTTATCTGCGGCTGTTCTCTAAACGTAAATCCATTTTCCATACGAACTTCTCTATCCTTCATCTTTCGCAGCGAAAGTATAAAAATCAAAAACTCCTCAAATACAAACCGTTTTCTTGCCTGATAGAACTCCTCTTTCGTTTTGGGAAAATGTATTCCCTGCAGAGCAGTCTTTCTACCCTCCAGCTGGTACCTTTGAAGAAGATTTTCCGGAAGAAATTCATGAAGCATCTGCACTTCTCTCAGTGTCTGGGCTACCGCTTTTTTAACCATATTATTTGTCAGCCCTGCCGTCAAAGGATATACCGGCTGCATCGTTCCGCGTTTTTCTTCATAAGTCGTACTCGGATAAAAGATTTCCGGGTGTTCCATAACCAGTCCGTCTTTCTTTCGTATGATACGGCCGCGAAGCGTAATCACTCCACCCTTTCCCAAAGTATTCCTTAAAAAAGGCATTCTAAACCAGATTACTTTTAAAGTTCCGGTTAAATCTTTCAAATAGAGCGTCGTAATCTGAAAATTTTTAATTTTACTGACCTGAATTCTCCCAAAAACAGCCCCTGTCACGGTCACCGTCTTACCTTCCTCAATTTCTCCGATGGCAACAGGCTCTTCATAAATATCATATGTTCTTGGATAATATTCCAATAATTCTCCGATCGTACGAACTCCTGCCTTTAAAAACAGTTGTTCTGTTTTTTCACCAATTCCTTTTAAAATGCTGATTTGTTCCGTTTCTCTCATTGCGTTTCTCCTGCTTCGGATAAGATTCTTCAAATATCAGATGAGGGCGACTCAAAAGCTCCGCTTTTAAGTTACCCTCACCTGTTATATACCATTTACAATTGTTTCTCAGCCCGCTCGCGCATAGAATTCGCAAACGAACCTTTTTTTATTCTACGGACAAAACATAATAATAAATAGGCTGTCCTCCACGATGGAAATCTACATCCACATCCGGATAGATTTTCTCAATTTCACTGGCAAACTTCTCTGCATCCTCTTCTAAAACATCCTGTCCATAATACAGGCTGATTAACTCTGTGTCTTCATCCACAAGCTGATCCAGCATTTCTTTTGTAGCAGCCTCCACGGACTGTCCTACTGAAAGAATCCCCGCATCGCCAATTCCCATAATATCTCCTTCATGGATTTCTTTATCATCAATATGAGTATCGCGAACCGCATAGGTCACCTGTCCGGTCTTCACGTTCTTGATTTCTTCCACCATGGTTTCCGTATTTGTGTCAATATCAGCCTCAGGCATATAGTTAATCACTGCTGTAATTCCCTGAGGAACCGTTTTAGTTGGAATTACAATAATATCTTTATCTTTCGTCAATGACTGTGCCTGGTTTGCTGCAAGAATGATATTTTTATTGTTCGGAAGAATAAAGATATGTTCTGCATTCACAGCATCAATCGCTGTCAGCATATCTTCTGTACTCGGATTCATCGTCTGTCCACCCTCAATCAGATAGTCCACGCCTAATTCTTTGAAAATATCATTCATTCCATCTCCAATGGACACCGCAATAAAGCCAACCTGTTTACGGGGCTCATTTTTCTTTGCTTGCTCTTTCTGCTCTTTTGCGATTTTTTCTGCATCACGAATCAGTTTTTCCTGATGCTCCTCCCGCATATTGTCAACTTTCATACGAGAGAGCTGTCCATATGTCAGACCTTTTTCAAAAGCCAGTCCCGGGTGATTTGTATGCACATGAATTTTTACAATCTCTTCATCCGCCACACATACAATAGAATCACCTATAGATTCCAGATAAGACTTGAATTCCATCTCATCTTTTTCTGTAAATGCCTTATCTGTCATAATAATAAATTCTGTACAATATCCAAATTTAATATCCGCTTCTGCCTGGGAGCTGACCTTTGTCATTTTTGTTCCTGCACTAGCTTCAATTGCGCTGTAATCGATTTCTTTGCCAAGAAATGCATCATAGGCTCCATGAAGGACTTCCAAAAGCCCCTGTCCGCCTGAATCAACTACTCCAGCTTCTTTTAGTACCGGAAGCATTTCCGGAGTCTGATTCAGAACTTCTTTTGCATATTCTAAAACTGCAGGAAGAAATTCTTCCAAATCATCCGTTACTTCAGCCATCTCAGCAGCTTTCTGTGCAATTCCTTTCGCTACTGTCAGAATCGTTCCTTCTTTTGGTTTCATAACCGCTTTATACGCAGTTGCACGTGCACGCTCACAAGCCTGGGCCAAAACCACCGCATCAATTTCTTTTTCTTCACGAATTGCCTTTGTGAATCCACGAAGAAGCTGTGAAAGAATTACTCCTGAGTTTCCTCTCGCTCCCCTCAGAGAACCGGACGAAATTGCTTTTGCCAGGGTAGCCATATCCGGTGATTCCATAGAGCTGACTTCTTTGGCAGCAGACATAATTGTCAGTGTCATATTCGTTCCGGTATCTCCATCCGGTACAGGAAATACATTCAGTTCATTAATAAATTCTTTTTTTGCCTCCAGATTGGCCGCTCCTGCCAGAAACATTTTGGCGAGCAGCTCTGCGTTGATCGTTTTTATTGCCACGGCAAATATCCTCCTTAATCTATCACTCTGACACCTTCAACGAAGATGTTGATTTTATCTACGGTCATCCCGGTGAATTCTTCTACTTTATATTTGACGTTATGCATCAAATTATCAGAAACAGAAAGAATATTTACTCCATATGAAACAATAACATGGAAGTCCAGAACCAGGATATTGTTGTCTGAAATATCCACGTGAATTCCATGTGTCAGACTTTCTCTTTTCAGCAGACGAACGAGTCCGTCTTTCATGTTCACTGCAGCCATTCCTACAATCCCAAAACATTCTACTGCAACAGAGCCTGCATATTTAGCAATAACGTCCGGGCTAATTGTGATAATACCAAGCTCTGTACTCATACTACCTTTCATCATATATTACCTCCAATTCTAAATGGATTTTCGCACAATTAACATTGATATTATACTCTTATTTGCCAAATATTACAATATAGATTCATAAAGTTGTGAATCAAAAATAAAATTAAATTCAAAAAACACTTGCATTACAATATTGTTTCTGATAGAATAACAGTGTTGTGAGTCTATAAAGACTAGTTCATATTGTTAGGAGGTGCAATGATGGCTAAATGTGCTATTTGTGAAAAGGGTGCTCACTTTGGAAACAGTGTAAGTCACTCTCATAGAAAATCACCAAAAATGTGGAAATCAAATGTGAAATCCGTTAGAGTTAAGACAGAAGGCGGATCTAAAAAAATGTACGTTTGTACTTCTTGCTTAAAATCAGGATGCGTTGAGCGTGCATAATCATTTATATGACGACACGGAATAAAAAGACTCAGTATTTACGGTGTAAATATTGAGTCTTTTTCAGCAACAGAATAACTTATATCCTGCCAGCAGCAATATAATGATAATTGCAATCCCCCATGGAATACTGGACAGCAGCATCATGATAAACATCCCTACTGCTATCCAAAAAAAGGCAAAACCAATCATTCGTTTCATAATCTCTCACTCCGACAGGATGGTTATTACATAATATGCCAGAAATTATAAAATATGATTTGTATTGCCCTTCTTTTTTCACTTATTATTT
>CASERA010000158.1 GCA_949290175.1 uncultured Ruminococcus sp. | reverse complement strand
ATCATTACTTTTGATGCCCATGATCCTCGTGTGCAGAATTCTATTCCACTTAAAGGATTTGACAATTTCACTCCTCCGTATCAGTTTATGAAAGCACTTTTCCGTGATGTTCCGGATTTAAAAATCCATAAAGACCATCTGATGATTGTCAGCCCGGATGAAGGAGCTATGCACCGCGCGGTTTATTTTTCCAATGTACTCGGCGTTGATATGGGAATGTTCTATAAACGCCGCGATTATTCTACAATCATTAACGGAAAAAATCCGATTGTTGCTCACGAATTTCTTGGTGACGATGTGGAAGGAAAGGATGTCATTATCGTAGATGATATGATTTCTTCCGGTGAAAGTATGCTGGATGTAGCAAAGAAATTGAAAGACCGTAAGGCAGCACGTGTTTTTGTCTGCACAACATTCGGTCTTTTTACAGATGGATTTGAAAAGTTTGACGAATACTACAAAAACGGCTATATCGATAAAGTCGTTACAACAAACCTGACCTATCTTCCTCCGGCAGTAGATGAAAGAGAGTATTTTGTAAAGGCAGACATGAGCAAATTCCTGGCATTAATTATTGACTCTTTAAATCATGATTTGACCATCGGTGCTGTTATGAATCCAACTGATAAAATTCACCGTCTTCTCAAAAAATATCATCAAGTATAGTCTTCTGTATTTTAACCAAATCAAAATACCTGGATATGAAACAAGCCGGCTATCTAAGCCGGCCTGTTTCATATCTCATTTTTGTTCTCAAATAATGAATCAAACTTTCACAGCGCAGTTCCAGAGATTCCTCACTTTCCACAAAATCCAGACTGACTGCAGCAGCACTTAAAAAAGCACTGTCCAGCTCATCTCTGTGTTTCTGTAAAAACCAGATTTGTTCTCTGCTATCCTCTAAATCCAGAAACTGAAGAATCATGGAAGTTTCTTCTTCCTGTGCACTGTCCGCTTCCTCTTCCAACTCAAAACGGTATTCCTGCACTGCTTCCGGGTATTTTTCCCGGTCCACCGGACTTAAAAACATATCCAGCGGACGGGCATAAATCCCAAAATCCCCGTAAAGTGCCCGGTACACAACCAATTCTTCTTGACTCTCCGTATGAACTGCAAGATGAAGCACCTGATACCTGTTTCCTTTGAAATGTTTGTAAATTTCACCACTTTGGGGCTTTTTTCTGCTCATAAGTCCTTCTCCTTTTATTCTAATAGAGCTTTGCACTAATCAGTTTCGGACGGAAACCTTTTTCTTCCAGTGCTTTCATAATCTTATGCTTGTGTTCCGTACCAAATGCCTCCATTGTAATCCGGAGCTCTACGGCTGCATTCCGATTTGTGCTTACAAACTGATTATGCTCCAGTTTAATAACATTTCCCTGTGTATTTGCAATCGTCTCTGCCACCCGAACCAGTTCACCCGGTTTATCCGGAAGAAGTACTGACACAGAGAAAATACGGTCCCTCTGAATCAATCCATGCTGAACAATAGAAGACATAGTGATGACATCCATATTTCCACCACTTAAAACACAAACAGCTTTCTTTCCTTTCAAGTCCATCTGCTTCAATGCAGCCACAGACAGCAGACCGGAATTCTCCACAATCATCTTATGATTCTCTACCATATCCAAAAAAGCACCAATCAGCTCATCATCTTCCACCTGAAGAATTCGATCCACATATTTCTGCACATATGAAAGATTCTGTTTTCCTACTGCCTTCACTGCAGTACCGTCTGCAATTGTATTGGCACTTGACAGTTCCACTACTTCCCCGGCTTTTAATGCCGCTGACATACTGGCAGCTTCAGCCGGCTCCACACCAATCACTTGTATCTTCGGATTCAGCATTTTTGCAAGTGTCGCAACGCCGGTAACCAGACCGCCTCCTCCAATCGGGACAAGGATGTAATCAACTGTAGGAAGCTCCTGAATAATTTCCATTGCTATTGTTCCCTGACCCGTAGCCACATCCAGATCATCAAACGGGTGTACAAAGGTATAACCATGTTCCTCAGCCAGTTTATATGCATATTCGCAGGCATCATCATATACATCTCCATGCAGGATTACTTCTGCGCCGTAGCTCTTTGTGCGGTTTACTTTAATCAATGGAGTAACCGTAGGCATGACAATTGTAGCCTTGCAGCCGTATTTTTTTGCCGCGTAAGCAACTCCCTGTGCATGGTTTCCTGCAGATGCCGTAATCAGACCTTTACTTCTCTCTTCTTCTGTCAGCGTACTGATTTTATAATATGCACCACGTAATTTATAAGCTCCGGTATACTGCATATTCTCCGGCTTTAAGTACACTTTTCCTCCGGTCTGAGTACTGAAATAATCACTGTACACCAGCTTCGTTGGAGTTGTGACCTGTTTTACGATTTCACTTGCTTCCTCAAATTTTTTTAATGTTAACATTTTACATCCTTCTTTCTGTCCCTATGAACGTTTCTTCTATTCCTCGTCAGTCTCTTCCTGTTGCGAACTGCTGTAAAACAATGCATTCACAAACTCTTCGGCATCAAATTTCTGCAAATCATCAATCGACTCTCCAACTCCGATATATTTTACCGGAATTCCAAGTTCCGACTGAATGGCAACTGCGATACCGCCTTTTGCAGTTCCATCCATTTTAGTCAGTATCACTCCTGTAATATCTGCCACTTCATTAAATTCCTTTGCCTGTGAAAGGGCATTCTGCCCCGTTGTCGCATCTAAAACAACCAGAGTCTCTCTGTAAGCTTCCGGATATTCCCTGTCGATAACACGATTAATCTTTTTCAGCTCTTCCATCAGGTTTTTCTTGTTGTGCAGCCGTCCTGCCGTATCACAGAGCAGAATATCTGCTTTCCTTGCGCGAGCCGCTGCAACTGCATCATATACAACGGATGCCGGATCTGCGCCTTCCTGTCCGCCTCTCATCTCAACATCTGCACGGTTTGCCCATGCTTTCAACTGTTCTCCTGCTGCTGCACGGAACGTATCTGCTGCTGCCAGAATTACTTTTTTATGCTGGTCATGGAACTTACCTGCCAATTTCCCAATTGTCGTTGTTTTTCCAACACCATTGACTCCAATCACAAAGACAACAGACTGCCTGTCTTCGAATTCGTATGCAGTCTCTCCCACATCCATCTGCTCCTTAATACTGTCAATCAAAAGCTGCCTGCATTCAATCGGCTCTTTGATATGCTGTTCTTTTACTTTCTGTCTAAGGTCTTCCAGAATATTCATAGTTGTATGAACCCCTAGATCTCCCATAATCAGGGTCTCTTCCAGTTCTTCATAAAAATCCTCGTCAATTTGAGAGAATCCATGAAAAATACTGTCCATACCAGAAACAATACTATCTCTTGTCTTCGTCAGGCCTGAAACAAGCCGTCTGAAAAACCCTTTCTTTTCTTCCATATTTTTTCCTCAACTCTCATTTTATTGGTTTTATATATTCTCCTATATTGGCTGCCTTCGCTGTACCGGTTCTTGTATCTTATCCAGTTCATCTTCCAGAAGGTCCACGGATACCAGCGTAGATACTCCTTTTTCCTGCATTGTAATTCCATATAACCTGTCTGCTGCTGTCATCGTTCCCCTTCTATGAGTGATGACAATAAACTGTGTATATTTTGTCAGTTTGTGCAGATACTGTGCAAATCGATCTACATTACTGTCATCCAAAGCTGCTTCGATTTCATCCAGCAGACAAAATGGAGACGGTTTGAGATTCTGAATCGCAAACAGCAGAGAAATTGCAGTCAATGCTTTTTCTCCACCTGACAGCTGCATCATATTCTGGAGTTTCTTTCCCGGCGGCTGTGCGATAATCCGAACTCCGGCTTCCAGAATATCCTCCTCTTCCATCAATTCCAGCGTACCTTTTCCACCACCGAAAAGCTGCTTAAACACAGAATCAAATTCTTTGGAAATTCGTGCGAACTGCTCCGTAAACTGCTTTCTCATTGCCGTATCCAACTCTTCTATAATTTGAACCAAAGTTGCTTCTGCCTCTACCAGGTCATCATGCTGTCCTTTTAGAAATTCATAACGCTCAGATACACTTTTGAAGTCTTCAATCGCATTGACATTAACATTCCCAAGGTTACGGATTTCTCCCTTTAAGAACTGAATCTGCTTCCTCATGAATGCTAAATCTGTCAGATTTGTATCCCGTATTTCCAAAGCACGATTATACGTTAACTCATACTCTTCCCACATGTAGTTTATTTGTTTTTCAGAAGCTTCTTCATATCCTTTTTTCTGACTTCCCAGACGGAAGAGTTCCTTATCCAAATCCGACATATGTTTAGAAAGTGCTTCCCTTTCGCTTAAAAATGCCTTATGCTTCCGGTTCAACTCTTCTCTCTTTTTCGTATACTCAACAATTTCCTGTTCAATCTCTGCAAACAAATCTTTGGAATTCTCTATCATCCCTTTCAGTTCTTGAATCTCCGATTCTTTTTCCTGAATCTCTTCAGCAGCATTTCCCTTATTCATATTAAGTTCTTTCAGTTCTTCCCTGAATTTTTCCGTTTCCTCTTCAATACGTCTGATATTCTCATAGATAAAGGTATTCTGCTGTTCCAGTCCTGCAAACGACAAATGTACTTCTTCAGACTGCTTCATTTGTCTAACTTCCAACTCACGATCTGCTTCCAGGCTGTTCTGAAGTCTCTCAATTTTTTCATTCAATTCCTTTTCCAAATGTTCTGAGGCTTCCAATTCTATCCGAATGGAATCTTCATTTTCTCTGATTTCCTTCAGTTCTGCTTCCAGCTGCTTCTGTTCTTTCACATAACCGTCATATCGCTGTTTTGCTTCCAGCTGCTGCCTTTGAACCTGCTCCATATTCATTCTGGCAGTATTCTGAAGAATGGACACCTGACGCAGTTCCTGCTGAATCTGATCGTTTTGTGCATAACATGCTGCACGCTTTGACTTTACTTCATAGACATCCTTCTCAAGATCTTCCATTTCCGTTTTCAGCATTTGTACTGTCTTTTCAAACTCTTCAATTTCACGACGTCTGCTCAGAAGATTGCTGGAATTTTTGAATGCACCTCCGGTCATGGAACCTCCCGGATTAATCAACTCACCTTCTAAAGTAACCAATCGTAAAGACTGTTTATATTTCCTTGCAATCTGAATTCCATGATCAATCTGATCTACAACTATCGTCCGCCCAAGAAGCTGATCTGCAAGTCCCATGAAACGGTCTTCTACATGCACCAGCGTATTGGCAAGACCAATGACCCCCGGCTCACTTAAAGCCTCTGTCTGGCGGATTCCTCCGCTTCCATGCATACTTGTAAGAGGCAGAAATGTGGCACGTCCAAACTTGTTCTGTTTCAGATATGCAATCATACGTTTTGCCGTCTCTTCATTGTCCGTTACAATATTCTGAATGCTTCCACCAAGTGCTGTTTCAATCGCAATTTCATATTCTTTCTCGACTTTAATAATATCTGCAACAACACCAATCAGTCCTTTTTCTCTGTCTTTATTGCTCATTACACGGCGAATACTATTTCCATAACCATCGTATCGCTCTGTAATATTTTTCAGAGATTCTAACCTGGACGCTTCTCTATGGTATGCCGTTTGACCAATTCTTAATTTTTCCTGTTTATCATCCAGCTCTTTTTGAAATTCTGCAATATTCTTTTCATTTTCCGAAATCTGTGAATTATAACTCTCTATCTCACCAGTAATCTTGGCAAGAGACCTTTTAAAAGATGTCAATTCCTCATTGTGATGCTCGGCTTCACTGGAAACTTCCAGAATATTCCGATGCAGCTGAGCCCGGCGCGTCGTAATTTGCTCCTGAGTTGTATCAAAATGCTGAATCTTTACTTTTGTCGATGCACGATTGTTTAAAAGCTCTATAATTTCAGCCTTGCTTTTTTCAATCTCAGCCGTTTCTTCCGCAATCCGGGACTGTACTTCTATCAACGCCTCCTGTGCCATTTTATCATTGGCAGACATCGTTTTTAACTTTTCTTCTATACAGCTTTGTTCATGTTTCAGAGACTTTCGCTGCTGTTCTCTTGTTTCAATCTCTTTTTGGATTGTATTTTGACGGTTTCCAAAATGCTCCTCGTTCATACGTACCGTGTTAATCTGTTCTTTTAAAACATTAATCTGCCCTTCCAGCTGCTGTTTCAAAAGGTTCGTCTCATTGAGCTGTCCTTTCGCCTTTTCGATGGAAAAATCAATTCCATCGACTTTTTCTTCAATCGCCTCATATTCCACCTTCATCTTTTCATAACGGGCACTTGATTCTTCCAACTCTTCAGATGCAATACGGATTTTTCCTTCTACTTCATTTAACTGTTCCTTCAAACGCTCTGTTTCAAGAAGAAACATATTAATATCATAGACTTTCAGTTCTTCTTTTTTATTCAGATACTCTCTTGCAACAGCTGACTGTTTCTCCAGTGGCCCCAACTGTTTCTCCAACTCTGTCAAAATGTCGTTAACACGGATAAGATTCTGCCGCTCTTCCTCCAGTTTTTTCAGAGACAAGTTCTTTCGCCGCTTAAATTTTACAATACCAGCTGCCTCATCGAACAATTCCCGGCGTTCTTCGGGTTTCCCGCTCAAAATTTTGTCAATCTGACCCTGTCCGATAATAGAATACCCTTCTTTTCCGATACCGGTATCATAAAACATTTCATTGATATCTTTCAAACGGCATGAAGCCCCGTTAATTAAATATTCACTCTCACCAGAGCGATAAATTTTTCGTGTTACCGTCACTTCTTCAAAATCTACCGGCAGCTTATGATCAGAGTTATCCAATGTAATTGCCACCGAAGCATAACTTAACGGCTTTCGGTTTTCTGTCCCGGAAAAAATAACGTCCTGCATGGAACCGCCTCGAAGCTGCTTGGCACGCTGTTCTCCCAATACCCAGCGTACAGCATCACCAACATTACTCTTTCCACTCCCATTTGGTCCTACAATTCCTGTAATTCCATTATGAAATTCAAACTTAATTTTATTGGCAAAAGACTTAAATCCCTGTACTTCAATACTCTTTAAATACATATAACACCCGCTTTAGTTTACTTTTTTCAACTTTAAAATCGCTTTATATGCAGCTTCCTGTTCTGCGGCTTTCTTGGTTCTTCCGCTTCCAGTTCCGTATACCGTTTCTCCTATCCACACCTCTACGGTAAAAGATTTATTATGATCAGGACCTTCTTCCTGAATTAAACGATAAGAAATCCCTTCTGCCATATCTGCCTGTACAATTTCCTGCAAAATAGTCTTGCTATCATAAAAGAGCTTCTTATTCTCCAAATCCGTTAAAATAAACCGATGGATAAACTCTTTTGCATTAGTAAAACCACCGTCCAGATAAATCGCTCCAATTAAAGCTTCCAGGGCATCTGATGTAATCGAACTCCGCTCTCTTCCACCGGTTGCTTCCTCTCCTTTTCCAAGCAGCAGATAACTTCCCAACTGAATATCCTTTGCACAAAACGCCAACGATGGCTCACAAACCATACTGGCTCTTGTCTTAGTCAGCTCGCCTTCCGATACTTTTGGTGATTCCAGAAATAAAAATTCACTGGAAACCAGTTCCAGTACTGCATCACCTAAAAATTCCAACCGCTCGTTACACTGATATTTCTCTAAATGCTTCTCATTCGTATAAGAGCTATGCATCATAGCACGCTGAAGCAGAGAAAAATCTTTAAATTCATAACCTATCTTTCTTTCTAATTCTTTTAATTTCTTACTCATCTGTTCACCTTATGATGGGGTTCCCCACATTTGTTGCCTATAATTCTGTATATATCAATTTTGGGTGCGCGACAGGAATCACGCACCCAAAACATATGCTGAAGAATGGTTATTCATTCTTCGTCTTCTGCTTATTCTACTGCCTTTTTAATCTGGTCTACCGCATCCTGCACTGTTAAGATTTTTTCAGCTTCATCGTTATCAATTTCAATATCAAACTCTTCTTCGATACCCATAATAATCTGGAAAATATCCAGTGAGTCTGCTCCCAAGTCATCTACAAAAGTCGTCTCCGGGTGAATATCATCTTTAGAAACGTTCAATACGTCAGCAATAATTTCCTGTAACTTTTCAAATTCCATAATTCTCTTTCCTTTCTTATTTCCCTCAATCTTCTTCCTGCGCGAACTGAATCACTTCACGAATCTTTTCATTAATCCGCTGCTCCTTAAATGTCACGCACTGAACAATTGAATTACATACTTCTTTCGAAGTAGAACTTCCATGTGTCTTGACAACCAGACCGTTCAGCCCCAGAAGAGGAGCCCCTCCATGCTCGCTGGAATCAAAATCTTTGAGTGTAGCTTTCAACGCAGGTTTCACAAGAAGTGCCCCGATTTTACTGCGCAGAGAAGTCATCATGCCGGCTTTGATTTTCTTCGTCAATGCTCCGCCGACACCTTCATACAATTTCAGAATTACATTCCCAACAAACGCTTCACAGACAATCACATCCGCAGCCCCATATGGAATCTCCCTGGCTTCTACGCTTCCGATAAAATTGATATCTTTACATGCTTTAAGCAGCGGGAATGTCTCCTTCACCAATGCATTTCCTTTTTCTTCCTCAGCACCGATATTCACAATACCGACCGTCGGATTCTTCTTTCCTATTATGTGTTCCATATAAATAGAACCCATTTTCGCAAACTGTACCAAATGAGATGGTCTTGCATCCACATTTGCACCACAATCAATCAACAAAGATACACCTCTCATTGTCGGTAGTAATGGAGCAAGAGGAGGTCTTTCTACTCCTGGAATTCTCCCTACAAGAACCTGTCCTCCGACAAGCACTGCACCGGAACTCCCTGCTGACACAAATGCATCTGCCTCACCTTTTTTCACCAGATTCATAGCTACAACAATAGAAGAATCTTTCTTTTTACGAATCGCCATAACTGGTGGCTCTGCAGTCTCAATCACTTCTGATGCATTCACAATCTCAATCTGGTCTTCCGGATACGTATATTCTGATAATACTTTCTTTAGTAATTCCTCCTGCCCTGTCAGCAGAACTTTAATATCATTTCTTTTCTTAACAGCTTCTACGGCACCTTTGATTATTTCGCCCGGAGCATTATCCCCACCCATGGCATCAAGAGCCACTTTTGTAAAATCAGACATTTCTTTTCCTCCTAACGCTACTGCATACATTCTACTAAACATCACTCTAAAAATCAATATAAAAGGCTGATTTTCAGATATTTTAAGCCACAAAAAATGAGGGCTTTTTACAAAGCCCTCGTTCTCTAATCATACTTTTAAATTAATCAACGGAAACGATTTCACGTTTATTGTATGCTCCACATGCTTTGCATACTCTATGAGGCATCATCAGCTCGCCACATTTGCTGCATTTTACCAGGTTTGGAGCACTCATCTTCCAGTTAGCTCTTCTTTTATCTCTTCTTGCTTTAGAAGATTTGTTCTTTGGACAGATAGACATAGGTTACACCTCCTTAAAATTCTTAAACAAATCACGGACAACTGACATTCTTGGGTCAAGTCCTGTGTCTTCACAGCCACAGGTACCCATATTTAGGTTCTGACCACAAACGTTGCAAATGCCCTTACAGTCTTCCCTGCATAGAACTTTCGTCGGCCATCCTATCAATATCTCATTATAGAGCATTTTGTCCACGTCAAGATGATATCCGTTTATGAAATTTGATTCATCCAATTCCTCTCTCAGATCAGCATCTGATACACCCAAATCTACATGCTTTATAAAATTCAGTTCAAACTCCTGCTGTACATCTTCCAGACATCTGTCGCACGGAATCAATACACAAAGTTTTGTATCCGCATGAATCTGAAGTTCTCTGCCTTTCACATGCTCTGCAATGACATGAACCGGTTCTTTACTGATGATTGGAAATTCACCGTATTTTACAGAAAATTCGTTCATTTCCATCTGCACCGTATCTTCGACTGTCTTATGCTGTTCTGACAAAACGTCTGATAGGTTAATTAACATCGTTATTACTCCTATTCATACCTAAATTATTATATCATGTAAATTTTGTTTGTCAACAGAATTTTTCAGATTCTACATCTAAATCAACGCCAATGTTTCCCTTGCAATTGCAAGTTCTTCATTTGTCGGAATCACAAAAACTTTTACTTTTGCATCCGGTCCGGAAATAGTTGCTTCTTTTCCTCTTAAATCTGTATTAGCTTCATCGTTAAAGTCAATTCCAAGATATTCCAGATAGCTGCACACCTGTCTTCTGACAAGATCATCATTTTCGCCAATTCCTGCTGTAAATACAATATCATCCACACCATTCATAGCCGCTACATATGCACCGATATATTTTGCAACACGATAAGAGAATACTTCCAGCGCAATCTCTGCCTTTTTATCGCCTGCCACAGCTGCATCTGTCAAATCACGGAAATCGCTTGATAATCCACCGGAAAGTCCATATACACCGGAATCTTTATTCAGGATTTTCATAACTCCATCAACATCGAGACCTTCTTTATGTGCGATAAATTCCATAATTGCCGGATCGATATCTCCACAGCGTGTTCCCATCACAAGTCCTTCCAATGGAGTCAGCCCCATAGAAGTATCTACAGATTTTCCATTCAGGACTGCTGTTACGCTGGAGCCATTTCCAAGGTGGCATACAATTGTTTTCACCTGCTCATATGGTTTTCCCATCAGCTCTGCTGCTCTCTTAGATACAAAGCTGTGGCTTGTACCATGGAAACCATAGCGTCTAACTTTATATTTTTCGTAATATTCATATGGAAGGCCATACATATATGCCTTTTCTGGCATTGTCTGATGGAACGCAGTATCAAATACAGCTACCATCGGTGTATTCGGCATCAGTTCTTCACATGCAGCCACACCAATCAAGTTCGCCGGATTGTGTAGAGGTGCAAGGTCATTGCATTCTTCTACTGCTTTTTTCACTTCATCCGTGATAATTACGGAAGATGCGAATTTTTCTCCTCCGTGTACCATACGGTGCCCTACTGCACCGATTTCATCCAGACTCTTGACCACTCCTGTTTCTGAATTTGTCAGAGCATCGATTACAAACTGGATTGCCTCTGTATGTGTAGGCATCGCTTTATCAGACTGTTCTTTTTCTCCGCCCTCCGGCTGATAAGTCAGACGTCCGTCAATTCCGATTCTTTCACAGAGACCTTTTGCAAGAACCTTTTCTGATTCTGAATTAATCAGCTGGAATTTCAGGGAAGAACTTCCACAGTTGATTACTAATATATTCATTTCCTTTTCCTCCTGAAAACTTGTCATAATATTCTCAATTATATATAATTCATCCTTTAATCCAAAGAAGATTACTGATTATTGTACCTGAGCCTGGACTGCTGTAATTGCTATAACACCTTCAATATCTTCCGCACTGCATCCACGGGACAGGTCATTAACAGGCGCTGCGATACCCTGTGTCAATGGACCATATGCTTCTGCCTTTGCAAGTCTCTGTACCAGCTTGTATCCGATATTTCCTGCATCCAGATCTGGGAAAATCAAAACATTAGCATGTCCTGCTACCGGGCTGCCAGGTGCTTTCGACTCTCCTACTGACGGAACAATCGCTGCATCAAGCTGCAGTTCTCCATCCAGTTTCAAATCTGGCGCCATTTCTTTTGCCAATCTTGTAGCTTCCACTACTTTATCAACATCTGCATGCTTTGCACTTCCTTTTGTAGAATGAGAAAGCATTGCAACAATCGGCTCTTTTCCTGTCAATGTTCTGAAAGATTCTGCTGAAGACAATGCAATATTTGCAAGTTTCTCCGGATCCGGATTCTGCTCCAGACCTGAATCTCCGAAAACAAATGTTCCATCTGCACCCATATCACAATCCGGCACTACCATCAGGAAAAATGCAGATACTAATTTTGTACCTGGTTTTGTTTTCAGAATCTGCAGACATGGACGAAGTGTATCAGCTGTGGAGTGGCATGCTCCTGAAACCATTCCATCTGCATCTCCCATTTTCACCATCATAACGCCGTAGTATAAATAATTTGTCAGAAGAAGTTCTCTTGCCTGTTCTTCTGTCATTCCTTTTTTCTGTCTTAATTCTACTAATTTTGCAATATAGCTTTCTGTCTTATCACTCGCTGCAGGGTCTACGATTGTCGCTCCTGAAATGTCATATCCTGCACCGTTCTTTTCGATTTCTTCCCGGCTTCCTACTAAAATCAAATCTGCTGTTCCTTCTTTTAGAACTGCTTCTGCTGCCTTATAAGTTCTCACATCTTCTGTTTCCGGAAGTACGATTGTTTTTTTATCAGCTTTCGCTCTTGCTTTAATTTCATCAATAAATCCCATCGTTTAAAGCCCCTTTCATTTCTTTCACTTTTCTTATTATAGCGCAAATAAAATGTGTATACAAGTAGCTCTTATGTGCATTTTTAAGTACAATCTCTCTTTCACACCGTACTTTTTCAGTAATATTGTCAATTATTTAACAATTGTATGGTTTTTCTTTTTCACACACAAAAAAAGCAAGCCCCTTTTCGGAAAGCCTGCTTTGTAATTTTATAAATGGAAAAATGCTGTCACAATTGTAAAATATACTAAAATCGTACATGTATCCAGAATTGTCGTAATTAAAGGCGCTGCCATGATTGCCGGATCCAATCCGATTTTTTTTGCAGTCAGTGGCAGAATACATCCAATCGTTTTTGCCATCACAACAACCGCAATCATGGTAATGCCAATGGCAAGAGCCAGCATCACATCCTGATTGTACATAATATAGATACGAATGCCATTCACAAATGCCAGAATTGCACTGACTACAAGTGCAATCCGAACTTCCTTGAAAATGACTCTGAAAATATCTTTAAACTCTATCTCTCCGACCGCAATTCCCCGGATTACCAGAGTAGAACTCTGGGACCCGCAATTTCCTCCGGTACCCATCAACATTGGAATAAATGTAATCAGTACCGGCATAACTGCCATTGCCGCTTCATAGTGTCCAAGAATCTCTCCCGTCACGGTTGCAGACAACATCAGCAGCATCAGCCAGATGCTTCTGTTCTTCGCATGCTGCAGCACAGATGTTCCAAAGTAAGAACCCTCATTCGGGCTGACACCGGCCATAATGCTGATATCCTCCGTCGTCTCGTCCTGCAGGACAAACATGGCATCATCAACCGTTACAATGCCTACCATGCACATTTCATGATCGATGATCGGAATTGCAATCAGACCATACTTCCGAATTGTCTCTGCAACTTTCTCCT
>CASERA010000157.1 GCA_949290175.1 uncultured Ruminococcus sp. | reverse complement strand
TTTTTCAACGATGACTCTGGATAACTACAAATATCTGTTTTCCGGAAATGTGGATTCGCTAAAGTATTTCAACTGGTTTAAAAACAGTATGGTGCTGACTCTTGTTACTGTGGCACTCACCCTTCTGCTTTGTTATATCGTTGCATATGGTTTAACTATGTATAATTTCAAATTGCAGAATTTTCTGTTTTTCCTGGTGATTGCGACAATGATGGTTCCTTTTGAAATTCTGATGCTGCCGTTGTATCAGGAGATGATAGATCTAGGACTTATTAATACAATGGCCGGGGTGATTTTGCCTGGACTTTGTGGGGCATCGACTATTTTCTTCTTCAGGCAGTATATGACGGGACTTCCAAAAGATTTGATGGATGCAGCCAGAATTGATGGGTGTTCAGAATATGGAATTTGTTTCAAGATTATTTTTCCAATTACGAAGCCGGCTTTTGCGTCTATGGCAATTTTGACTACAATGGGATCATGGAATAATATGCTATGGCCGATGCTTGTATTCCGCGATGCGGATAAGTTCACATTGCCGATTGGTTTGAACACCTTGCTCACACCATATGGGAATAACTATGACCTTTTGATTGCGGGTTCCATGTTTGGCATTATTCCTATCTTTATTGTGTTCTTGTGTTTCCAGAGCTATTTTATTGATGGTATGACAGCGGGGGCTGTGAAAGGCTGATGTTGTTATATTTGAAAAGATAGTAATCTCTGGTATTGTCAGAAAATCGGAGTGTATCAGGCTCTGCCATAAAAGGAAGAATCCTGATACACTTTGTTTTGAGAAAAGTTTTTTTCGTTGTTGTTTCATAATATGTTCTTAAAATGAAAGGAAAGGCGTTTTATGGCGGCTGCCATATCTTGGGGTGTTTGATATGAAAAAGAATAGAGAGTTATCCGGGATTCTGGCCGGTGTTTTATCAGCTGCAGTTATGGCTTCAATGATTCCAATACAGGTGAATGCAGAGGAGGTGGAAATACTCAATAGAGTTTCTGTCCACGACCCCTCTATTATAAAGAGCAATACAAAAGACTCGAATTATCAATATTATGTACTGGGTTCTCATGTGGCATCTGCAGGTTCGGATGATTTGATTCATTGGGAGCAGATTAGCGAAGATTATGAGAACGTTCAGAAAGAACCTTTTTATGGGAACTTACTGGAAAATTTTGCAGAACCTTTCCAGTGGGCGGGATACGATGATGGAGACTGTACAGGAGGATATGCGGTATGGGCGCCGGATATTATCTGGAATCCTGATTATCAATGGGAGGATGGCAGTCAAGGTGCATATATGCTGTATTGCTGTACCTCATCTACCTGGAGACGTTCCTGCATCGGATATCTGGTTTCCAAAACAATGGATGGGACTTATACATATGTAGATACTGTGATTTATTCTGGATTTACCCAAAATGGAAAAACGGATGGAAACAGCACAAGGAATACGAAATGGGATAATGATTATTTGAATTTGAAAGAACTGATTAAAAAAGGTTCTGAGAATGGGGGCATCGATGAAGTAAGTGAGAAGTGGTTTACTCAGGATGGCGGATGGAATAATGCCTATGCGCCAAATGCCATTGATCCAACCGTTTTCTTTGATGCTTCTGGAGAACACATGTATATGACTTATGGCTCATGGTCCGGAGGGCTTTTTATTTTGGAACTGGACAAAACAACGGGAGCAGTTATTTATCCGGGCAAAGATTCGGTAGATGAAGTGTCTGGTAATTATACAGACCGCTATTTTGGAACTCATATTGCGGGAGGAAATCACCAGTCTGGTGAAGCACCGTACATTGAGTACGACAGTGAAACTGGCTATTATTATATGTATGAGACATACGGTGGATTGACGGCAACCGGAGGATACAATATGCGCATATTCCGCTCTAAGGATGTCATGGGTCCTTATTTGGATGCAGCAGGGAATAATGCCGCTGACAGTGGGGCAGAAAATACAAAGTATGGAATAAAGGTCATGGGAAACTATCAGTTTTATAATCAGCTTGGAAAGTGTGCAGCAGGACACAATTCTGTGTTTACCGATAAGGATGGTGCACATTACCTGGTTTACCATCAGAGATTTAATCTGGATCCTCAGACGGAAGAACATGAACTTCGTGTACATCAGCGTTTTATGAATGAGGATAATTGGCCGGTGACAGCGGTTTATGAGTATCGCGGAGAGCAGATTTGTAATTACAGTGCAGCAGATGTCACAGGTACTTACGAATTTATCAATCATGGCTCGGATTCCAGTGGAAATATGTTGTCTGAACAGCTGGTCCAGTTGAATAAGGATGGAAGTATCACAGGAGATGTAAAGGGAACATGGACCAAAACTGATTCCGGAAAAGGGTATGATTATATTACGGCACAGATAGATGGCGTTACTTATAAGGGGGTATTCTTTAAACAGTACGATGAGGCAGATGAGCCGGAACAGAAAATGACCTTTACTGCAATCGGAAATAATAATCAGACGATATGGGGAAGTAAAATTGTACCTACCGATGAAGTTATTGTTTCCATGGCAGCGGATTCTTTGGGCAAACAGATGGTTTCTTCAACAAGAGAAGATATTACACTTCCGACTTCTGTTATGGGGGCTTCTGTTTCATGGACTTCTGATCAGCCGACAATTCTGAATACAGACGGTTCTGTACATTCTGCACAGAATGATACAGTAGTAACACTGACGGCAACCATTAGTAGTGGTGAAATATCGGAGATAAGAAGATATAAAGTGACTGTTGAAGCAATTCCGAAATTAATTTACAGTTTTGATTTTGAAACAGTTTCCGGGAATGAAGAGGTTACACCTTCCAAAGAATCGGAAAAAAAGGAAACTGCTTTGCTGATGGGAGATGCAGCAGTAGTACAGGATGAAGTTCGAGGAAATGTACTTCAGATACAAAATACAGCCGGAGCGAAGGGCGTGAATTACTTAAAACTGCCTAGTGATACTTTTTCTACTGTAACAACATCGGGATACACTGTTAGTCTCTGGGCGAATATAGCAGCAGAAACATGGGATCACAGTGCGATGTTTGAAGCCAATGCCGATGGCAATTATCCGATGACCAGAATAGGTGCGAATCTTTTGGCACGTATTAACGCCAATGGTTATAGTGATGTGCAGGGAGAACTTTTGCAGAGCAATGGTTATCGTGGACAGTGGGAAAAAGTTGTCTATACAGTGAATCCAAAAGGAATCCGGGTTTATTTGAATGGCAAACTGGTTGGAGAAGAAAAGAAAGATTTGAGCGGCTGTTTTGATGACAGCAATGCATTCAGTATTCAGAAGGCCTCAGATGTTGCGGTAGGTACAGGAGTGATTTTTGGTGATGAAGATATCCGCAATGGTAGATTTGATGACATTAAAATTTACAGCGGTATTATGACAGCAGAAGAAGTACTTCAGGATTATAATGCGGAGATAGAAAAATAATTTAAAGAGGAGATGACACAATGAAAGCATCAGAAGTGCGTGATACCGGATATAACAGACCATTTATTGAACAGCGGGCAGACCCTTTTATCTGCAAGGCAGCAGATCAGACGTATTATTTTACGGCTTCCGTTCCGGAATATGACAGGCTGGTGCTGCGTCATGCAAAGACAATAGAGGAACTGAGAAGTGCTCCGGAAAAGGAAATATGGCATAAACATGAAAAGGGGCCGCAAAGTGAACATATCTGGGCACCGGAACTTCATTATATATTTGGTGGATGGTATATGTATTACTCGGCAGGTGAAGTGGAAGACGTCTGGAAAATCAGACCTTATGTACTAAAATGTGAAAGTGATAATCCGATGGAAGGACCATGGGTGGAAATGGGACCAATGCAGCCGGCGAAGAACGATCCATTTTCTATGAGAGCGTTTTCTCTTGATGCGACAATTATGGAGCACAAAGGTGTGTACTATTACATTTGGGCAGAAAAGACTGGTGTAGGAAAACAGATTTCTAATCTGTATATTGCAGAGATGGAGTCTGCGAACGAATTAAAAACTGCTCAAGTACTCCTTACAACTCCGGATTATGATTGGGAGAGAGTAGATTTCTGGGTAAATGAAGGACCGGCAGTGATAAAGCATGATGGAAGGATTTTTCTTACATTTTCTGCCAGTGCTACTGGAGCCTGCTACTGTATGGGACTTTTAAGCATTGATGAGAATGCAGATATTCTGGACCCGGCTGCATGGAAAAAAGAAAGGTATCCGATACTTTGTACTGATTTGGAGAAAGGGATTTATGGACCGGGACACAATTCCTTTGTGAAAGCGGAGGACGATGAGACAGAGCTTTGTGTGCTGCATTTCCGGCAGTATGATGAGATAGAAGGAAATCCGCTTTATGACCCGAACAGACATACAATGATACTGAAAGTACATTGGAATCGGGAAGGTTTTCCGTACTTTCAATATGAGAAGCAATAAGCTGTTGTGATTGACAGACAGTAAAAGGAGGAAATAATTCAATGGCAAAACTGGTAATCAACGCAAATAGAAAGTTAAATAAAATCAATAAAGAAATACAGGGGCATTTCTCGGAGCATCTGGGACGCTGTATATATGAAGGGCTGTATGTAGGAGAGAATTCGGAAATACCGAATGTCAACGGGATGCGTACCGATGTCGTAGAAGCTCTGAAGAAGATACGGATTCCGGTTCTTCGCTGGCCGGGAGGCTGTTTTGCGGATGAATATCATTGGAAAGACGGGGTTGGACCGAAAGAGAATAGAAAGAAAATTATAAATACTCATTGGGGCGGAGTAGTAGAAGATAATAGTTTCGGAACCCATGAATTCTTTGAACTATGCCGTCAGCTTGGCTGTGAAACATATGTTAATGGAAACATGGGAAGTGGAACGGTTCAGGAAATGTCTGAATGGGTTGAGTATATGACTTTTGAAGGAGTTTCCCCAATGGCAGATTTACGTACACAGAATGGCCATAAAGAATCCTGGAAGGTGGATTTCTTCGGTGTTGGAAATGAGAACTGGGGATGTGGCGGAAATATGAATCCTGAATTTTACGGAAATATGTACCGGAGATACCAGACATATGTACGTTGTTATGATAGCGACAAACCAATACAAAAAATTGCCTGTGGAGCAAATGTAGATGATTATGAATGGACGGAAGAGGTTATGAAGGCAGCATTCCGCAGATGTGCTCCGCAGCTGCATGGATTTATGGATGGATTATCCCTTCATTATTATACACATCCCGGCGGATGGGAGAATAAAGGAAGCGCAACAGACTTTGACGAAAAAATGTGGTATCAGACCATGAAAAAGACATGGTACATGGAAGAGTTGATTGAACGTCACGGAGCGATTATGGATAAATATGATCCGGATAAACAGGTTGGTATGATTATAGATGAATGGGGTACCTGGTTTGATGTGGAACCGGGAACAAATCCGGGATTTTTATACCAGCAGAATACCATGAGGGATGCTTTGGTGGCAGGTATTAACCTGAATATCTTTAATAAGCATAGTGACAGGGTGAAGATGGCTAATATTGCACAAATGGTAAATGTTCTCCAGGCAGTGATTCTGACAGAAGGAGAAAAAATGGTTAAGACGCCTACATACCATGTATTCGATATGTATCAGTACCATCAGGATGCACAGCTTCTGGACAGCAGTTTGGAAACAGAACAGGTGGGGCTGGAAGATCATAACATGGTGCCGAATCTGAGTGAATCTGTATCTGTGGATGAAGATGGAGTTATGCACATTACTATGACAAATCTGGATTTGAGTAATGATTATACCATTGATACTACGATTCTGGGAAGAAAAGCCGAGGAAATCAGTGCGGAAATTGTAACCGGAGAAATGCATGAAATGAATACGTTTGATAATCCGGAACAGGTAGTGGTGAAACCATTTGAGGGAGTAGAAAAGGTACATGGCGGAATCCGATTTGTAATTCCAGCATGCAGTGTACTTCATATTGCGGTGAAATAGATGGAAAATGGTCAGTATAGAATCTGCCGGAAATGTCTGCTTAGGGAGACGCCTCAAGGGGAATATTTTAAAAATATGTATGATTATATTTCAAGGCTTCCGGAAGATGACAAGGTGTCAGATGAGATTTATGAAGAGAGACTGTCTGCCTGTCGGGAGTGTGAACATCTTATGAATGGTATGTGCCGAATCTGTGGTTGCTTTGTAGAAATGCGTGCGGCGATAAAAAACAGACACTGTGCCGGAATAGAAAAATACTGGTAAAGCCTGTACTGTTATAAAAGATAGAGCAGATGGAGAAGTTGTATTGATTTGTAACAAAAAATCAATACAACTTCTTATTTTTTGCCAAAAAAAGGTGAGGAAATTTGGGAAGTTCTCCGAGTTGTATTGGAATTTGTTTTGTTATATAGTATAAGTGTACAAGAAAGGAATCATACGGGAAATGCAAAAAAAATATGAAGTGATTGTATCCTGGATGAAAGAAGAATTGAAAAAGGGCAGACTGCAGTATGGAGATAAGCTGCCTGCGGAAAAAGTTTTGATGGAGCAATTTTCGGTCAGCCGTCAGACTGTGAGAAAGGCATTAAGCATTCTGCAGGATGAGGGGCTTGTAAAAGGCAAAAGGGGCAGTGGCACCTATGTGGATTTGAATACCAGGAAACGTACGGGGAGTGAAGTTCGTATAGCAGTTATGATGACGTATGTGGATATTTATATTTTCCCGACTATCGTAAAAGAGATAGAAGCAGTCTTGTCTGGAAATGGATGTACGCTTCAAATTTCAGTCACGAATAATGCGATAGAAAAAGAACGCCTTCTGTTAAAAGAATTTATTAGAAATCAGTCTATTGATGGACTGATTGCGGAGACGACAAAAAGCGGACTTCCAAATCCGAACCTTGGACTATATCAGGAGTTAGAAGCACTGGGAATTCCGGTACTGTTCATTAACAGTTTTTATAAAGAATTGGATATTCCGCATGTCAGTTTAGACGATAAGGGGGCAGGATATCTGGCAGCGAAACACCTTCTGGATTGTGGGCACCGAAGAATCGGCGGTATTTTTAAAGCAGATGACGGACAAGGGCATATGAGATATGCCGGGTATACAGAGGCTTTGATGCAGGCAGATGTAAAAGTAAGAGGAAGGCAGATTCTCTGGATGGATTCTGATGAAATCGCTGAAATGGATAAGGACTCTCAACGTATATTAGACAGAATGGCCGATTGTACTGCGTGTGTTTGTTATAACGACGAGATTGCAAATAAACTGATAAAAATCATGAAAGAATCCGGCAGGGAAGTTCCACGGGATATATCCATTGTCGGAATTGATAACTCGAGTCTTGCAGAACTCTGTCCGGTTCCGATTACTTCAATTGCGAATCCGGTACAGGAACTGGGAAGAGCAGCTGCACAAGAGATTGTGCAGAAGATACAAAACGAAGTTCCAATGAAGACGATAGAATTGCAGCCAAATCTGGTCATGCGTCATTCGGTAAGGGTGATTCATGAAATATCCTGAAAAGGAATACAGATTGGAATAAAAAACAAGAAAGGGGAAAAGAGTGATGCTGGAAAAATTAAAAAAGGAAGTATATGAGGCGAATATGCTGCTTCCGAAGTATGGATTGATTACATTTACATGGGGAAATGTCAGTGGAATTGATCGGGAAAGTGGACTGTTTGTGATTAAGCCAAGTGGAGTGGAATATGATAAATTAAAACCGGAAGATATGGTGGTTGTTGATTTAAAGGGAAACAAAGTAGAAGGTGAGTACAATCCATCTTCAGATACACCGACACATGTGGTGCTATACAATCGATTTCCTCAGGTCGGAGGAATTGTACATACCCATTCGTCCTGGGCGACCAGTTGGGCGCAGGCGGGAAGAGATATTCCGTGCTACGGAACGACTCATGCAGATTATATTTATGGTGAAATTCCATGCGTAAGAAATCTTACAAAGGAAGAAATTGAAGAGGCATATGAGAAAAATACCGGTGTTTTGATTGCAGATGAATTTGAAATTCGGGAAAAAGATTATCTTGCAGTTCCGGCGGTATTGTGTAAGAACCATGGCGTGTTTACCTGGGGAAAAGATGCATATGAAGCAGTCCATAATGCAGTAGTTGCAGAAGAAGTGGCAAAGATGGCTGCCAGATGCGAGATGATTTGTCCGGATGTGAAGCCTGCTCCACAGGAACTACAGGATAAACATTATTATAGAAAGCATGGTGCAAATGCATATTATGGACAGAATAAATAAAAATTATGCCGATAAAAGGTAATAAAGAGAGGATGGAAAATAATATGATGAAAGTAAAAAACTACAAATTCTGGTTTTGTACGGGTTCTCAGGACTTATATGGGGATGAGTGTCTGGAAAGGGTTGCAGAGCATTCTAAGAAAATCGTAGAAGAGTTGAATGCATCCGGAGTAATGCCGTATGAGATTATATGGAAACCGACCATGATTACAAATGAGGTAATCAGACGGACATTTAATGAGGCAAATACGGACGAAACATGTGCGGGAGTTATTACATGGATGCATACATTTTCACCTGCGAAGTCATGGATTTTGGGGCTGCAGGAGTATAGAAAACCGTTGCTGCACCTGCACACACAGTTCAATCAGGAAATTCCGTATGATACGATTGATATGGATTTTATGAATGAAAATCAGTCTGCACATGGAGACCGTGAATTCGGACATATTGTCAGCCGTATGGGAATTGAAAGAAAAGTTGTGGCAGGGCATTGGTCCGATGAAAATGTACAGCACAGAATTGCAAACTGGATGATGACGGCAGTCGGAATCATTGAAAGCAGCCATATCCGCGTTATGAGAATTGCTGATAACATGAGAAATGTTGCAGTAACGGAAGGGGATAAGGTAGAAGCACAGATTAAATTTGGATGGGAGATTGATGCATATCCGGTAAACGAAATCGTAGAGGCGGTTCAAGCTGTTTCTGAAGCAGATACCAATGCTCAGGTGGAAGAATATTATTCAAAATATGAGATTCTTTTAGAAGGGCGGGATGAAAAGGAATTCCGCAGACACGTTGCAGTACAGGCA
>CASERA010000156.1 GCA_949290175.1 uncultured Ruminococcus sp. | reverse complement strand
CCGGGCTCAGAGTATCATTCGGCGAACCGACGCACCGAATCCGGATTATGTGTTGAAAAAGAGCCGTGGAAAAAGCCAGAACTGGGTATAAGAATCTTTTTTCAACGATTTAATACGAGTCGACAGCGTTGTCGCATGTAACTTATTCACGTATCAATGCCGGCATGTGATTCGGCTAAGATGCAGATTCAATGGGACTTGCAAATCTTGCTGCACTGTCCCGTAACACCAGGAGGATAAAAGATTATGAAGACAAAGAAAGGTACCGGTGTCAGAAAATGGGGGATTTTGACCGGGATATCTGCCCTATTGATGGTAGTTTTTATTGTAGGTACTGCAATAGCATTCCAGTATTCTACAACTATCAATGTGGCACTGAATGCCTCTACTTATAAAATTATTAGTGGAGATACAGATGTTGATACAAACTATTTTAAGAGTAATTTCGCATCTGATGAAGAAAGAACTGCTTATGAAGAAGAGCTTTGTGCAATGGTAGAAGCAGAAGGGGCAGCATTGCTGAAGAATGACAATCAGGCACTTCCGCTTGCCGAGGGAGCTAAAGTCAGCTTATTTGCTCATGGCTCTGTAGATTTAGTGTACGGAGGTACAGGTTCAGGTGCAGTGGATACTTCAAAAGCGCCTACTCTGAAAGATGCTTTAACAGATAATGGTATAGAAGTAAATGAAACACTGTGGGATTTTTATTCATCTGATGATATGATGAAAAAGTATAGCCGCAAGACACCGGAAGCAATTTCTGATACTCTTGAGGCGAATACACAGTATGCTGTTAATGAGGCACCATGGGAAGAAGTTGAAACTGCTACATCAGATAGTTACGCAGAGTATGGCGATGCAGCTATCGTAGTATTGTCACGTTCTGGAGGAGAAGGTGCTGATCTGCCTTGTGGAGATAACGGCAGTGGTGTAGATTATACATACGGTCAAGAAGGTGATGGAGATTATCTTGCACTTTCTTCAGAAGAAAAAGACTTGTTGGCTGGTTTGAAAGCCTTGAAAGATAATGGCACGTTTAAAAATATTGTAGTACTGCTGAACACATCCAATGCTATTGAGCTGGATTTCCTGAATCCGGAAATTTGTGGTGTAGACTATGGTGTAGATGCCTGCATGTGGATTGGTGACGTAGGACAGACTGGTATTAATGGTGTAGGTCAGCTTCTTGCAGGTGTGTTAAGCCCTTCAGGAAGTATTGTGGATACATTTTGCTATGATAATCTGACTAATCCGGCTCTTTACAATTCTTATTCTATGGTATATCCAAATGCAGAAGAATTTGATTTACTTACAGAAGGTAATGATATACAGGGAAGATATAACGTATATCAGGAAGGTATCTATCTTGGATATCGCTATTATGAGACACGTTATGAAGATGTGGTCATGGGTACTGGAAATGCCGGAAATTATGATTATAACACAGCAGTAGCATACCCGTTTGGATATGGCATGAGTTATACAGAATTTGAACTCAGTGATTATGAAGTAACAGAAAACGAAGACGGATTTAATGTATCTGTAAAGGTTACAAATACAGGGGATACATATTCAGGAAAGAAAACAGTTCAGGTATACTTCCAGTCTCCTTATACAGAGTATGATAAGACAAATGGAATCGAGAAGGCATCTGTAGAGCTGTGTGGATTTGCAAAAACTGATGTACTCGAACCGGGAGCATCTGAAACTGTAAATATTCAGGTAGATAAGAAAGAATTACGTACTTATGATTCTAACAATGCAAAGACATACATTTTAGATGCAGGTGATTATTACTTTACAGTTGCAAATGGCTCTCATGAGGCAGTAAACAACATTCTTGCAGCAAAAGGTTATACACCGGATACTGCTTCAAATATGGATGTATCAGGTAATGCCGAAATGACATTCAAATGGAATAATGCAAAACAGGACAATACAATTTTTGCAACTTCAGAAGCTACAGGTGCAGAGATTACAAACCTGTTTGATGAAGCAGATCCAAATAAGAGCAGTGATTCACCAGGAGAAGTAACATGGCTGAGCCGCTCTGACTGGGAAGGTACATTCCCGACAGCTCCAGTAGAACTGATGGCAAATGAAACACTTGCTGCTTCACTGGAATTTACACAGTATGATGCAGAAGATTATGAGATGCCGGAGATGCCGACTCTTGGTGCAGAAAATGGTTTGGCACTGGCTTCTTTAATCGGGGCAGACTATGACGATCCGATGTGGGATGAACTGTTGGATCAGTTGACCTTTGATGAAATGGTACAGACAATTACACTTGGTTTCCATAACACTGCAGCATGTCCGTCCATAGGAAAGGCTGCAACCAAAGATGAGAATGGTCCACAGGGACTGACAGCTGCCTTAACAGGCGGAGCTTCTGCTATGTGCTATACATCTGAAGATATTATGGCGGCTACTTTTAACACAGAACTTATGGAAGATTTAGGACGCTGCATCGGTGAAGACTGTTTGGCTATGGGATATTCAGGATTGTATGGACCAGGTATCAATATGCACCGTACAGCATATTCCGGAAGAAACTTTGAATACTATTCTGAGGATCCGTTTATATCAGGTGAAATCTGTGCATCAGAAGTACAGGGAATTCAGTCTAGTGGTGTCTATGTTTACTTAAAACATGTGGCGCTGAATGACTCTGAGTCAAGCCGTATAGGTATTAATACATGGGTGAATGAGCAGACAGCACGTGAAATCTATCTGGAAGTAGCAGATAAAGCGATTGTTGATGGTGGTGCATGGTGTGCCATGAATGGTTTCAACCGCTGGGGTACTACATGGTGTGGTGCTTATAAAGCATTACAGACAGATTATCTGAGAGGTGAGTTAGGTATGCAGGGAATGAGCATCACCGACTACTCAGGATCTAGTAAATATATGGATTTGTGTGATGGTCTGATAGCAGGAACAAATATCTGGGACAATCCGGTGCCTGCAATTCATACAACGAATGCAGCAAACTATGAGGATGATCCGTTTATAGTAACTCAGATGCGTGAGGCAATGCACAAAATTCTGTATACAGTGGTAAACAGTAATGCCATGAATGGTTTGTCTGAAGCAGATCGCTTAAAACTTGTAACTCCGTGGTGGCAGTTAGCTCTGTTTGCATTAATCGGCGTTTCTGCAGTTTGTACTGTATCAAGTACAGTGATGTTGACTCGTGCTGTGAAACGTAAAAAAGCGAATGAACAAAACGTTCATACATCAGAAATTAAATAAGAAACAAACATATCAGGCTCCTCTGCTATTTAGGCAGAAGGAGCCATTAAAGAGGTGAAGTTAATTATGAATCAGGAGGCGAAAGCGGCTTCAAGCAGTTTGAATCGTGCAAAAACATATCAGTTGGTCTTGTTCCCCATGAATAATGGGGCAACAAATGTTTATTACATTCTTACCATGAACTTCATTGCTTATTATGCCAATGGAGTTCTTGGACTTTTGCTGGCATTTGCAACGACCATGGTTACAGTAATGCGTGTATTTGATGCTTTTATAGACCCAATCATAGGCGCAATCATGGACCGTACATCAACGAAATGGGGAAAATTCAGACCATTTATGGTGTTGGGAAATGGAATCATGATTATATCGTCGCTGTTGTTATTTTTTGGTGTAAGAGTAGTTTCAGAAGATATGATGTGGCTGCGCTATACATTGTATGTACTATTTTATGTGCTCTATATGGTTGGATATACATTCCAGACATCAGTTACCCGTTCCGGGCAGACATGCCTTACAAACGATCCAAAACAGAGACCGCTGTTTACAATCTTTAATACGGTTGCCAGTCTGATTGGTATGGGGCTTGTACAGTTCCTTGCTCCGCTGGTTACCGGAGGAAACTATGTGACTGAGCAATTCTTTAATATTATGATTCCTCTTGCGATCATCGTATCTGCGGTCATGACAATTCTTGCTGTTATCGGAATTGCTGAGAAAGACCGTCCGGAATTCTACGGTATCGGAGGAGAAGGCGGCGGAAAAGAGAAAGTAAAAGTAAAAGAGTATGCTGCCATTTTGAAAGCAAACAAGGAACTCCAGCGTCTGATGGTGGCAGGAGCCGGATGCAAACTGGCATTTTCCATTGCAACAAATATGACAGTTTTAAGTATGCTTTATGGTGCAATGATGAATAACTACGGTGGTCTGTATCTGCCGATGATGATCATAGGTTATGTATTCTCTGCTCCGTTCTTCCTGCTGACCGTGCGTACTTCACAGAAGAAAGGACAGAAGGCATCTCTTGTATTCTATACAAAGATTGCCCTGGTCATGTACGCCGGTGTCCTGGTTCTGCTATTCCTGTGGAAACCTGGGGTGGCGTCACTGAACCTGAGTCTGACACATATCAATCTCTATACGATTCTGTTTGTACTTTTCTTCGGAATCGGATACGGTGCATACTATGCAACGGCAGATATGCCAATCCCGATGGTTGCGGACTGTTCGGATTACGAGACATTCCGTTCCGGACGCTATATTCCGGGAATCATAGGAACATTGTTCTCACTTGTAGATAAACTTGTAAGTTCTCTGGGGGCTACGATAGTAGGTCTGGCTGTGACAGGAATCGGTCTCTCAACACTTCCGGATGGAACAACACCGTATTCAGACGGAATGCATATGCTGGTCATCATCCTGTTCTGTGTCGTTCCAATGCTTGCATGGATTGCGACACTGATTGCAATGCATGGATATAAACTGACCGGTGACAAGATGAAAGAAATCCAGGCTGTAAATGCAGTCCGCAAGGATGCTGTCAGCCAGGGAATGAGTATTGAAGATGCGATGGAGAAATGGAAGACCATCGATCAGGTACCGGAAACATATAAAGAAAAATAAGAATATGGTAGTTTATTAATAAAAAGAGAGTATCCCGAAAAATCATGAATGGATTTGGGGATACTCTTTTTTTACATGGAATTTTCAGGTATAATAGATATATATAAACAGAGATTCAGATTAGGAGGTAATGGAATGGAAATTAAAAATGTGGCATTGATAGGACTTGGAGCGATGGGGGTATTTTTTGCACCAAGAATGGAAGCACATTTGGGGAAAGAAAATTTTTGTGTCATTGCGGAAGGCAGACGAAAGGAACGCTTAGAAAGAGAAGGAGTCACAATCAACGGAATTAACCATAAGTTCCCAATCTGTACACCGCAGGAGGGAACAGAGAAAGATTTGATTATTATTGCGGTGAAAGATATGGGACTGGACCAGGCGATTGAGGATATCCGAAGATTCGTAGGCGCGCACACACAGATTCTGTGTGTAATGAATGGAGTGGAAAGCGAAGAGAGAGTTGCAAAAGTTTATGGATGGGAACATGTTCTTTATTCTTATATGAGAATGTCTATTGTGATGAAAGATGGCAAGGCAGATTTTGATCCTTATTGGGGAAAAATATACTTTGGTGAGGCAAACAATGAACAGTTGACCGAACGTGTACAGGCAGTTCAGCGTGTGATGGAATTCTGTGATATTCCATATTGTATTCAAACTGATATGAAATGGGGACTCTGGTTTAAATATATGTGCAATGTAGGTGAAAATCTGACCTGTGCACTGCTGGGGATTCCTTTTGGGGCGTTTGGAAAAAGTGAAGCGGCAAATCAGATTCGATGGGCGGCGATGAAGGAAGTGCAGGCAGTTGCCGGAGCAAAAGGAATTCAAATTACAGATGAGCAGATGGAAAAACAACTGGAGACGATTCTTCGGATTCCGTTTCATAATAAGCCATCTACATTACAGGATTTGGAAGCAGGAAGAAAAACAGAGATTGAGATGTTTGCGGGAAGTATGGTAAAAATGGGGAGAGAATTAGGGATTGCCACACCTGTCTGCTGGATGTTCTTACAGGGAATCCGGGTTTTAGAAGAAAAAAATGAGGGATTGCTGGAAATGCAGAAGTAGATATTACGTTTTGTATGTCATAATGTTGTCATCCTGTTTCTTTCTATCATATGATACCAGTTGTGCAAAATACAGTACAGGTTGTGCGGAAAATTGTTATTTCAAGAAGACATATGGTATAGTGTGAGTCATAGAAAGCTGGCCGGCTTGATATGGAAACTAGATATGGGAGGAAAGAAAAGTGTTAGAGATTAATATGGCAGATGTGGTGAATGTATTGAATACATGTAAACCATATCTTATTGCAGTGGCTGTAGTACTTATCCTTGCACTTATTGTGATTGTTGCGGTACACAAAGTAGACAAAGCCAAAAGAAAATTAATTCGTTCTGAAGCTGGAATTGCTATTTTGCTGACAGTGGTTATCGTAGTGAATATGATTTGTTTTGGACCGATGTCGAACTTGATTTCACTGGCAACCGGAAACGGAACAATCTCAGAGGAGACTTCAGCTGAGGCAACAGAACTTGTAAAAGAAATTGCAGAAGAAGGTATCGTTTTATTAAAGAATGAAGACAATATCCTGCCGATGGCAGATGTTGAAAATCTGAATGTATTTGGGTGGGCTTCTACAAATCCGTGCTACGGTGGAACTGGTTCAGGCTCTCTGTCAGATGCGTATGAAACAGTTTCTTTACTTCAGGGACTGGAAAATGCAGGATTTAATCTGAATACGGAACTTTCAGATTTTTATACAGAGTATCGTGCAGAACGTCCGGAAGTAGGTATGTTTGAACAGGATTGGACACTTCCGGAACCAACAGTAGATTCTTACAGTGAAGAATTGATTAACAATGCAAAAGAATTCTCTGATACAGCGATGGTTGTTATTACACGTGTTGGTGGTGAAGGAGCAGATCTTCCGCTGGATGTAAGCCAGGTTACATACACAGATAATTCAGATGAATATAAAGATTTTGAGGCAGGCGAGCACTACTTGCAGTTAAGCCAGACAGAAAAGGATATGCTGGATATGGTTTGCTCTAATTTTGATAATGTTGTTGTAGTATACAACGGAGCAAATGCAATGGAGCTGGGATTTGTAAATGAATATGAGCAGATTAAAGGTGCACTGTGGTGTCCGGGAACAGGACAGTCAGGATTTGACAGTCTTGGAAAAATCTTAAACGGTGAAGTGAATCCATCTGCGAAAACAAGTGATACATTTGTGGCAGACTTAACAATTACTCCAACATGGAATAACTTTGGTAACTTTACATATGACAATATGGATGAGTTTAAAGTAACACAGGCCGGATTTACAGGAAAAGAGGAGACAACAAGTCCAACTTTCGTAAATTATGTAGAAGGTATTTATGTTGGATACCGTTTCTGGGAAACAGCGGCAGCGGAAGGATTGATTAACTACGATGAATATGTTCTTTATCCGTTTGGTTATGGTCTTTCTTATACAACATTTACACAGGAAATGGGAAAAATTACAGAAGATAATGGAACAATTTCCTTTGATGTAACTGTAACAAATACTGGAGATACAGCAGGAAAAGATGTTGTTGAAGTATACTACAATCCACCGTATACAAACGGAGGAATTGAAAAAGCAACAGCAAACCTGATTGAATTTGAAAAAACAGATATGCTGGAGCCGGGAGAATCCCAGACAATTACAATCAGCTTCAATGAAGAGGATATGGCTTCCTATGATTCTCAGAATACAAAAGGATATATTCTGGAAGCAGGAGAGTATGAAATCAACATTAACAGTGATTCTCATAATATTATTGACTCTGAAAAATATACTGTAAAAGATACAATTTCTTATACAGGAGAAAATGCACGTTCTACAGACAAACAGACTGTAACAAATGAATTTGATTTTGCAGCAGGTGATGTGACATATCTGTCCCGTGCAAATGGTTTTGCAAACTATGAAGAAGCAACTGCTGCACCTGCATCCTTGTCTATGTCAGAAGAGCATAAAGCTGCATTCATCAACAACAGTAATTATAATTCAGAAGAATATAATAATGAAGAAGATGAAATGCCTGTAACAGGTGCAGATAATGGTCTGAAATTAGCGGATATGCGCGGTTTGGATTATGATGATGAAAAATGGGAACTGTTGTTAGATCAGATGACATTATCAGAAATGGATACTCTGATTGCATTAGGTGGATATCAGACATCCGCAGTAGCTAGTATTGAAAAAGTACAGACAATTGACTGTGATGGACCTGCATCCATTAACAATAACTTCACGGGAACAGGCTCTGTAGGATTCCCATCTGCAGTTATGATTGCAAGTACATGGAATAAAGAGATTGCAGAACGTTTTGGTGAAAGTATCGGTAAAATGGCTGATGAAATGGGAGTATCCGGATGGTATGCTCCGGCTATGAACATTCACCGCTCTGCATTTGCAGGACGTAATTTTGAATATTATTCAGAAGATAGTGTGCTGTCAGGTGATATTGCAGCGAAGGCAATTCAGGGAGCTGATAAGTATGGTGTTTATGCTTATATGAAGCATTTCGCATTAAATGATCAGGAAACCAATCGTACAAGCATGCTTTGTACATGGAGTAATGAGCAGGCAATCCGTGAAATTTACCTGAAACCTTTTGAAACAGCTATTAAAGAAGGGGGAGCAGGTGCGGTAATGTCCTCATTTAACTATATCGGTACAGAGTGGGCAGGAGCAGTTGATGAATTGTGTAATACAGTGCTTCGTGACGAATGGGGATTCAGAGGATTTGTTTTGACAGATTACTTTGGAGTATATGGTTATATGAGTTCTGATCAGGGAATCAGAAACGGTACAGACTGTATGCTGGTTGCATATGATACAGCAACAAACCATGTAAAAGATCAGAAAAGTGCGACCGGAGTAAAAGCAATGCGTCAGGCATCTAAGAATATTCTTTATACAGTTGTAAACAGCCGTGCTTATGATGCAGAAAATCTGCAGACAGGTCTTATGACATGGCAGATTGCAGCAATTGTAGTGGATGTGGTACTGGCAGCAGGATTCATTGCACTGGAAGTAGCTGCAATTCAGAAATTCAGAAAAAGAATCAAAGCAGCAACAGCATCCAATCCGGAAATAACACAGGATTAGGAGAGAGAATATGGAAAAGAAACAGGTAACAGCAGGAAATACGGGTATATGGGGAAGATTTAAAACAAATCATCCGGCTATCGCTCAGTTCATCGTATTTTTCATCATCAGTAACGGTGTAACCGTTTTACAGATGGTTATGATGCCTGTGATTAAATACTTATTCAGCTTTACGTCTCTTGTAAGTACAAGTTTCCAGATACTTCCAATCGGACACAATCTGGACGGAAGTGTCTACTATGTATTTGACTATGCTGCCGGTTCAATTGGTTCCGGCGGCGGAGGCGGTCTGGCATATTTCCTGGCAGTAGAGATTACACTTCTGATTGCTCAGATTATTAATTTCTTCCTTCAGAGAAATGTGACATTTAAATCCGACACAAGTATTGGAAAAGCTGCGGTGTGGTATTTTATTGCATGGCTGATTATTTCCGTAGGTGCTGCGGCACTTCAGGGGCTTTATAAAGCACCGGTATATGATTTCTTTATGAATTTGATGGGGGAAGGTGCCGGAATGACAGTAGCAGATATCATTACGATGCTGATTAACTGTGTCATTTCCTTCTGGGTGTTCTTCCCGATTCTAAAGATTATTTTCAAAGAAAAATAATAGGAAGGCAAAAAGGCAGGACTATGTGGTTCTGTCTTTTTCCGTTTGTGCCGTGAAATCAACCAGTTGTGCAGGAAATGACTGAATAATGGAAAGATATGATAAAGTATAAAGAAAGACAGAATAGTTAAAAAAACGAAAGGTGAAGAGAATGAGACATACGGACTTAATTAAGAAAATGACGCTGGAAGAAAAAGCGGCAATTTTAAGCGGAGCATCGGAATGGGAATCACGGGAAATTAAAAGGCTGGGGATTCCGTCGGCATTTTTTTCAGACGGACCTCATGGAATTCGTAAACAGGAGGGAGCAGGAGACCACCTGGGATTGAATGCATCCGTTCCTGCTACTTGTTTTCCGACAGCTGCCACAATTGCAAACAGCTGGGATGAGCAGTTAGGAGAAGAGGTAGGAAAAGCGTTGGGAGAAGAAGCCGGAGCATTAGGTGTTGATGTATTATTAGGGCCGGGTCTGAATATTAAAAGAAGCCCTCTGTGTGGTAGAAACTTTGAGTACTTTTCAGAAGATCCATATTTGGCAGGAAAGATGGCAGCATCTTATATTCGGGGAATCCAGAGCCAGGGAGTCTATGCATGTCCGAAGCATTTTGCAGTGAACAGTCAGGAATTGCGCAGAATGGCGATGAATTCTGTACTGGATGAGCGTACTTTGCGTGAAATTTACCTGGAAGGCTTTGAGATTGCTGTAAAAGAGGGAAATGCAAAGTCTATCATGACCAGCTATAATGAAATTAACGGTGTTTATGCAAATGAGAATAAACATCTTTTGAAAGATATCCTCAGAGATGAATGGGGATTCGATGGAATTGTGGTAACAGACTGGGGAGCTTCAAATGATCATACAAAAGGTGTGGCATATAGATCAAATCTGGAAATGCCTGCACCAGGATTTGACTCTGCAAGAGAAATCGTAGAGGCAGTAGAGAATGGAAGCCTGACGATGGAAGAGTTGAATCTTTGTGTAGATGATTTATTAGATGCAATCCTGACATTTAAAGAGAACCGCAGAGAGAGAAGCTGTGAATTTGATAAATCTGCTCATCATGAACTGGCAAGAAAAGCGGCAGGAGAGAGTATTGTCATGCTGAAGAACAATGCAAATCCGATGCCTCTGCTTCCATTAAAAGAAAATTGCCGGGTGGCATTGATTGGAGATTTTGCAATCACTCCAAGATATCAGGGAGCAGGTTCTTCCATGGTGAATCCGACACAGTTGGAAACAATGAAGGAAATTATCGGAGAGTATCCTTTGAACTGTCTGGGATGTGAACCGGGATATCGAAGAAACGGAGAACCAGATGAAGAGTTGAAGAAGGCAGCATTAGATTTAGCAGAAATGGCAGATGTTGTAATATACTGCTTTGGACTTGACGAATTGAGTGAATCCGAAGGTCTGGATCGTCAGCACATGAGGATTCCGCAGAATCAGATTGAACTTCTGGAGGCTTTGGTGAAAGTCAATGCAAATGTGGTAGGAGTATTGAGTGCAGGTTCTTCTATTGAAATGCCGTGGCATTACTGCTGCAAATCGATTCTTCATGGATATTTGGGAGGACAGGCTGGTGCGAGTGCTATGCTGGATGTACTGACAGGAAAAATCAATCCATCAGGACGTCTGAGTGAGACTTACCCGATTCGTTATGAAGATACTCCGGCATTCCGCCACTTCCCGAGTACACAGCGTAACTCAGAGTACAGAGAAAGTATTTTTGTGGGCTATCGTTATTATGATACTGCTAAGGTCAGAGTTCAGTATCCGTTTGGATATGGTCTGTCCTATACAGAATTTACATACTCTGATTTGAATGTTTGTCCGAATGGTGCAGAATTCGTAATCACAAATACAGGAAAAGTGGATGGAGCAGAAGTTGCACAGCTGTATGTGGGCGCACCAAAAGAAAAGATTTTCCGTGCAGATAAAGAACTGAAAGGCTTCCTGAAAGTTTTCTTAAAAGCTGGAGAAAGTAAAAAAGTAAAAATTCCGTTTGATGATAAGACATTCCGTTATTGGAATACCAAGACAAATGGCTGGGAAAGAGAAGCAGGAGAATATGTCATTTACGTCGGTGCCAATGTGATGGATATCCGTTTGACGGAGACATTGCGGATGGAAGGAACTACACAGGAAAATCCATATCAGACTGTTGAGATGCCGTCCTATTTTTCAGGTTTGGTTCAGGAAGTTCCGGATGCGGAGTTTGAAAAATTGCTGGGAGGTCCGATACCGAGCGGAAAATGGTCCGGTGAGCTGGGAAGAAATGATGCAATTTGTCAGATGTATTATGCAAAAAGCAGACTGGCGAGATTTATCTGGAAACAGCTTACGAAGATGAAAGCAAAGAGTGAAGAGAAAGGAAAGCCGGATTTGAATATTTTGTTCATCTATAACATGCCGTTCCGTGGAATTGCAAAGATGACACATGGTGCAGTCAGCATGTATATGGCAGATGGAATGGTAGAAGTGGTCAACGGACATTTCTTCCGTGGAATGAAGATGATAATCGGCGGATTCTTCAAAAATAGAAAGTTAAACAAAGAGTATGCAAGAAAACTTGCAGAAAATGAGAAATAAAGAGCGTTTATAAAAGAAAATGCAATAAAAATATCATGCTGTTTCTTGTCGAATCATAAATCGGCAGGAAACAGCATTTTTCTATAGGGAAAAATGATTGACAAATATGCGAAAAGGTGTAAGATAATTTCATATTAAGATTATTAATATGGTAGGAATAAAAAATATTAAGGAGAATCAGGACATGGATGTGATTGAAGAATTTATAAAAAATCAACAGCTTTCTAAAAGAGAATATGAAGAGATTCTCAAACTTTGGAAAAATCCGGAGGTGTTCCAAAGACTTTCCAAAGAAGCGGTAAAGATTAGAAAACAGCATTACGGAGACAGGGTTTTTACGAGAGGATTGATTGAGTTTACCAATTACTGTAAAAATAACTGCTATTATTGTGGAATACGTGGAGGAAACTCAAAAGCCAGCAGATACAGACTGACAAAAGAAGATATTTTGGAATGCTGTAAAAATGGATATGAACTGGGATTCCGGACATTTGTTTTGCAGGGAGGAGAAGATCCGTATTTTACTGATGAAAAGATAGCAGATATCATCCGTGAAATGAAGTCAGAATATCCGGATTGTGCGATTACTTTGTCAATTGGAGAAAAATCTTATGAAAGCTATCGTCTGTTTAGAGAGGCGGGGGCTGACAGGTATCTGCTGCGCCATGAAACAGCAAATGAAGAACATTACCGTACCTTACATCCATCACAGATGAGTCTGGAGGAACGGAAACGCTGTCTGTATCAGCTGAAAGAACTAGGATACCAGATAGGTGCGGGATTTATGGTAGGCTCACCGGGACAGACACTTTCGCATCTGGCAGAGGATATGGTTTTTCTGCAGGAACTGCAGCCACATATGGTTGGAATCGGACCTTTCATTCCTCATCACGATACTGTTTTTGCAGAGGAAAAGTCAGGAAGTGTTGAGTTGACATTATTTTTACTGGCGATGATTCGGATTATGCTTCCAAAGGTACTGCTTCCTGCCACGACAGCATTAGGAACTTTAGATCCAAAGGGAAGAGAAAAAGGGTTAGCAGCAGGAGCGAATGTAGTTATGCCGAATCTATCGCCAGTAAAGAACCGGAAGCTTTACGAGCTATATGACAACAAAATCTGTACAGGCGAGGAAGCAGCAGAATGTAGATGCTGCCTGGGCAGAAGAGTGGAAAGTGTCGGATATCACCTGGTAAATGAGCGGGGAGATGCTGTAAAATAGCACAGGAAACTGGAAAAGATTTTTTATCTACTGCTTCATAGGAAGCAGGATTTGTAAAGTAAACCAGTTATTCTCAGAGTGCAGTGTCATAGAACCTCCATATTTACGGGCAGCATGTTGAATGGATTTGAGACCGTATCCATGGTATTGTCGGTCACTCTTTGTCGTTGCCGGAAGTTTATTTTCCTTCAGACTAAGCGGTGTTTCTGTATAATTTTCACATTGAATCATAAGAAATTGATTTCTCTGGTACATGGATAAGGTAATCAATCGTTTTTCTTCATCATCGAACTGAGAAACGCATTCAATGGCATTATCCAGTGCATTTCCGAAGATGGAGCAGATATCTTTTACGTGCATGAAGGAAATGAGCTTTCCGTCTGCCATGCAGGTGAAGTTAATATGATTTTGCATGCAATAGGTGCTTTTTGTAGTAAGAATGACATCCAACACACTATTTCCGGTGTGATTAAAAGCTTCTTGCGTGAGAATCGCCTCTTCCATCTCAGAAAGATACTGCTCTTTTTTTTCAGGATCTTGCTCCGAGCGTATTGCAATCATATAATGCTTTAAATCGTGAAATTCGCGCCGCAGCATTTCTATGTTGTCAATAGAAAGACGATATTGATCATACTGGCGCTGCAGTACGATATTCATAGACTGATTTTCTCCGCGCATCCGCAGTTCCTCCCGCTTGTCCTGCTGCGCGAAGAGCATGACCAGACCACCGAAATCAACGAGGGTACGGACATAAAGCATGGAACTGGCAGCACCGGAAAAAGGCGTATTGGGCATAATAAAACTAAGATTACTGATTGCAAAAGCCCCAAATGCAATTAAGATGGTACCGGACAGCTCCTTTCCATTGACGTTCATCCGTTCTTCCCTGGGGATGTGTTCTTTTTCCAGGATGAAATAGATGACATACACAGCAGCATAGGTCAATAGCATGGTAACAATAGCAAATGACCAGTTTGATTTTTGATATGTCATTGCCCACCACACGTAAATCTGCCAGTGGAGAGAGGCCGTAAACTCCGCAATGACAAAAGCACGGACACAACAAAAAGCTGCATCCTGCCATGAAATATCTGTTATCAGGTATAAAAAGAGGTACATTAGTAAAATGGCACCCAGCATTCCCGGTATCCATAGATACAGTGGAAAGAGTCCTGCTATCATTTGATAGGTACCGAATACTGCCAGAGCGCCGGCAAGAGAAATGCCAAGTTTTATACCGGACAATTTCTTATGCAGGATGAAAATATAAATCAGACATGCCCCCCATTCAGCCAGTGCAGTAAAAAGTCTGGGGGTATCCATCAGTTCAGCAAAACTCATCGTGGCATTCCTCCTACATAATCTGTTAGTTCATACATAAAATTCTTTTTTCTTGCACGGCTTATCGGCAGTTCAGACTTATCTGATAAGAGGACGGTATTTTGAAGAACACCTGCGATATGATGCAGATTGACCAGATACGCATTATGGCATTTGGAAAATCCCTGGGGGGTCAGGAGTGCTTCCATTTTCTTCATAGGGCCTGCAGCCAAAAACTCTCCTTTTTCAGAGTGGATTAAGATATTGTGACGCTGGCTTTCGATATAGTATATCTGGGAGATGTCCAGCCTAAGCTGTCCGCCTTCCACATCGATATTAAGATAATGTTTTGTCTGTTTTTTCTGGACCTGTTTGATCGCCTTTCCAAGAATCTGGGAAAATGCCAGATAGGGTACTGGTTTCAGTACATAGCCCAAAGCATCTACCATATAACCCTGGACGGCAAACTGGACGGTGGAAGTGATAAAAATAAATTCCACATCTTCGTCCAGTTCCCGGATTTTCTCAGCGGTTTTCATACCGTCCAGATGTTTCATCTGGATATCCAACAGGAGGATGTCATAATCCGCCGTGTAATCAGACACGATATCCAGACCATCTGAAAAGATACTAATTTGGAAATGAACCTGGTTTTCTTCTTCAAAACGTTTCAAATATCCTTCCAGGACGGAAACATAATTTTTTTCATCTTCAACAATTGCAATTCGTATCATAATTCTTTCGCTTTTCTTTTTCTATTTTAACAATTCAGATGCTAAAACTGCATTTCGTAATAATGTGCATAAATGCCATTTTTCTGAATCAGTTCCTCATGTGTTCCTCTTTCAGCAATTCCATTTTCTGCAACAACCAGAATTTCATCAGCATTTTTAATTGTAGAAAGCCGATGTGCAATCGTAATTGTCGTACGGTTTTTTGCAAGTTCATCAAGACTTTGCTGAATCCATCGCTCACTTTCATTGTCCAGGGCACTGGTTGCTTCATCAAGGATTAATATCGGAGGATTTTTTAGGAATACCCGGGCAATGGAGATACGCTGTTTTTGCCCTCCTGAAAGTCTGGTTCCTCGTTCTCCGACAAACGTTTCATATCCATCGGGCAGTTCTTCGATAAAGTCATGGATATTTGCTTTTTTTGCAGCTGCAATAATTTCCTCCATGGAAGCATCTGGTTTTCCATAGGCGATATTTTCACGAATGGTTCCGCAGAACAGATAAACATCCTGCTGGACGCTTCCTATCTGGCTTCTTAAACTGTGAAGAGTCAAATCCCGGACATCTTTACCGTCAATCGTAATTCTTCCGCCTGTAACGTCGTAAAATCTTGGAAGAAGGGAGCAGATGGTTGTTTTTCCGCTTCCTGATGGTCCGACGAGGGCAATGGATTTTCCTGCCGGTATCTGGAAAGATACATGGGAAAGCACCGGGGTGTCATCGTCGCTGTAATGGAAGGAAACATCCTCATAGGAGACCAGTCCACGCACATTTTTCAGTGGCTGAGCATCTGGTGAATCCTGAATGTCTGGTTCAGTTTCCAGAACTGCGGCAAAACGTTTGAAACCGGAAAGTCCTTTCTGCATCATTTCTGTCAGCTCTACAAGAATCTGAATCGGACTGATAAAGATTCCGATATACAATGAGTACATGGCCAGATCAGCAACCTGCATCTGCCCTTTGGCGATCAGATAGCCTCCGAATACGAGAGTCACAAGATACATCAATCCCTGGAAAAACAGATTCCATCCCATGAAACCGCCCATACATTTATAGTTTGCATCTTTAGAAAGAAGAAATGCATGGTTACTTTTTTTGAATTTTTTCCTTTCTATTTCCTCGTTTGCAAAGGACTGTACGACGCGGATTCCGGCTAGCGTATCCTGCAGGCTTGCATTGACATCTCCGATTTTACGACGGTTTTCCATAAATGTAGACTGGATTCTACGATTCTGCCGTAATGAAAATACAAACATGCAGATAACCAGAATTGTCAATGGAATTGCAAGTCTCCAGTTAATTAAAAATAAGAAGATAAAAGATCCAATAATTTTAATTAAGGAAATAAACAGGTTTTCCGGACCATGGTGTGCAAATTCGGAAATATCAAACAAGTCAGAAACGAGTTTACTCATCATCTGGCCGGAATTATTCTGATCATAATAGGAAAAAGAAAGTTTTTCATAATGATTGAATAATTGCTGGCGCATGTCCCGCTCCATATTGGCACCCATCATATGTCCCTGGTAGCTGACATAGTATTTGCACAGGCTTTGAATAATGTACATAATCAGAAGTCCTGCTGCAATCGGCAGTAAAGCATGCAAGATTACAGAGCTGTCCTGAAGAAACAGAGTGTTGGTCAGCGTCCGCAGAATTTGTGGATAAGCAAGATCTATAAGACTGATGATGGTTGCACAAATCAAATCCAGAAAAAATACGGACTTGTATGGACCATAATAGTGTATAAATTTTTTCAGTGTTTTCATAAATGTTTCCCTTTCTGAATTTTTAAATTCTAGAATTATACTAACATAATCAAAAAAAACAGACAAGTGCCGGACAAAAAGCAGAAGATATTTTCTGATTGGAAACGGACACGTAAAATAGATAGGATTGACAGGGGTAATAAACAGAACTGGGGATTTTTGTTGTTAAAAATTCAGGGATTTTTATTGAAATTTGAGAAGTTTTGCAGATGACAGAGTATTTTTGCCTGTGCTAGAATGTATACATTATAGACACGATGTTCATTAATATATATTTCTGAATGGAGGCGCACAATGAAACGGGCATTTCAAATTTTTCGCAGGGATATCAGAAGACTGTCCCGCAGCTGGGTTGCGATGATTGTTGCAGGAGGAGTGTGTTTGATTCCATCGCTGTATGCATGGTTTAATATTGCAGCAAATTATGACCCTTACAGTAATACAAGTGGAATTCAGATAGCGGTGGCGAATGCAGATAAAGGAGCAGATACTGAGTTGACAGGCAGGATGGATGCAGGTCAGGAGATTGTAGATAATTTAAAAGAAAATGATGCTCTCGGCTGGACGTTTGTGGAAGAAGAGCAGGCAGTAGCGGGTGTGGAATCAGGAAAATACTATGCTGCAATTGTAATACCGGAAGATTTCAGCGAATCTTTGACAAGTATTTTGTCCGGAGAAATCAGTCAGCCCAAGTTTACGTATTATTTAAATGAAAAGAAGAATGCAATTGCTCCGAAAATTACAGATGCGGGAGCATCTGAGATTG
>CASERA010000155.1 GCA_949290175.1 uncultured Ruminococcus sp. | reverse complement strand
CGGATGTGAAGACCGTGCAGAGTTACCTTTCCAAAAATCTCTGCTGAACGGAGAACTGCCTTATACAATTGGCGGTGGAATCGGACAATCAAGAATCTGTATGTATTATCTGCGCAAGGCACACATCGGAGAAGTGCAGTCTTCTCTCTGGCCGGAAGATATTTTTAACTGCGCACTGAAAAACGGAATCCAGCTATTGTAAATAAAATACATATAGGGAATAAAAGCTGCATCTGCAGAACAAACGATGGTGTGTTCTGTAAATGCGGCTTTTTGTTAACATGTTATTCACCTGGAACCAGTTGTTGAAACAACTCCTTATATGTATCTTCATAGAGACTTCCCCGTCTCCAGATAAATGTAAAGTCATGAGACAGATGAAAATCTTTAAGATTGATTTTTTTCAACTCATTCTTTTCCAGCTCATCTTGTACAGCAACTTCATATAAAAAAGTAACACCGCATCCTGCCTTTACCAACTCCTTAATCGTATGTATACTTCCAATTTCCGCTGTCTGTACAAAATCTTCTACACTCAAATTTCGAAAAGACAGATACCTCTCCAGCACCTCTCTTGTTCCAGAGCCCGGCTCCCTTAAAATCAGGCGCTCTCCCAGAAGTTCTTCCAGTTTCTCAGGCTCATCCCTTCCGGAAAATTGATATTCCGGACTGCATACCGCAATATATTCCTCGGCCGAATACTGCAGAAAATCATACTCACTCTTTTGGAAAAAACCCTCTACAAAAGCAAAGTCTATTTTTCCTTCTTCCAAACTACTTAAAAGCTCCTGTGTATTTGCATATTCCATGTAAATTTGTACTCTTTCATCCGCTTTCAAATACCTTTTCAGAATATCTATCATCACAAACTCCCCAATTGTCATTGTCGCTCCAAACCGGATACTCTTCACTTCCTCTTCTGACTGCTCCATTTGCTTTTTCAGAGCAATTTCATCATGGAGCATAGTCAAAGCTGTACTTCGCAGAATTTTTCCTGCTTTTGTCAAATACAGTTTCTTACCTTCATAATGAAACAGCTTTTGCTGGTAATATTCTTCAAGAAAACGGATATGCTGTGAAACAGCAGGCTGTGTAATATTAAGTTCTTTCGCCGCTTTCGTAAAATTCATATATTCACATACACTTAAAAATGTCTCCATACGAAAATCCTGCATATTTCTCCACCTTTCTCCAAATTATTTTTTTAACTTTTTTATTATAATATATATTTATGTTTATATAAATATATATAATTTCAATTTATATTTATACTATGCTATGATACTAAATAAATAGACGAGACAGAAAAATTCAATCTTCTGTTCTCAGATATTGTTATCATAAAAAATGGAGGATTTAAAATGAATTTTATCAAAAAAAATGGAGCCGGACTGCTGCTCTGCCTTATTATCGCGATACCGTCGTGGTTTTTAGGACAGGCTGTTCCGGTTGTAGGCGGGCCTGTGTTCGCAATCCTAATCGGTATGGTGCTTACACTTATCATGAAAAATAAGGAGTCTTTCGAATCTGGTATCAAATATACCTCTAAAAAAATTTTGCAGGCAGCAGTCGTATTTTTAGGATTCGGAATGAATCTTACTGAAATCCTTGCAAAAGGCAAGCAGTCCCTGCCAATTATTATTTCTACCATCAGTACATCACTTATAATCTCCTTTATCCTTTATAAGGCATTGAAGCTAAAAACAAATAATGCCATTCTGGTAGGGGTGGGTTCTTCTATTTGCGGCGGTTCTGCAATTGCAGCCACTGCACCTGTTATCAATGCATCTGATGAAGAGGTTGCACAGTCTATCTCTGTCATCTTCCTCTTCAATGTCATTGCTGCATTGATTTTTCCAACACTGGGAAGTCTACTCCATCTAAGCAATGAAGGATTCGGACTTTTTGCCGGAACTGCAATTAATGATACTTCTTCTGTAACTGCCGCAGCAGCTTCCTGGGACGGTATCCATGGAAGCAACACACTGGAAGCTGCTGCAATTGTAAAAATGACCAGAACACTGGCTATCATTCCGATTACACTTATCCTTGCTATTTACAGAGGACGTAAAGAAAAAAATAACGGCGGTTCCTCTTTTAGCTTAAAAAAATCTTTTCCATATTTTGTATTATTTTTTGTACTGGCATCCGTTGTTACTACAATCTTCCAGCTTCCTGCCTCAATTACCATGCCGCTTAAAGAGCTGAGTAAATTCTTAATTATTATGGCAATGGCTGCAATCGGATTGAATACAAATATTATCAACCTTGTAAAGACCGGAGGAAAACCTATTTTCACAGGATTTTGCTGCTGGGTCGGTATCGCCTGCGTCAGTCTGGGAATGCAGAGTATTTTAAATATTTGGTAAGGCATTTGCTATACCTAAAAGATAAAGCAGCCTCAAAACTCTTCCTAGTTCTATCAAAAAGAACGTTTCCTTAGAGTTTTGAGGCTGCTTTTTAATTGAGTCTCATCTTTCTATTTTTTTACTGCCAAATTACAGATTTCCAAGTAATTTATCAATACTTACCAGTTTCACACTCAATACAAAAATATCCGTTGCCACTGCCAGCTCTTCCGGTGTCGGATAAGAAGGTGCAATACGAATATTACTGTCTTTTGGATCTTTTCCCTATGGGAATGTAGCTCCGGCTCCTGTCATAACAAGTCCAGCTTCTTTTGCTTTTGCAACAATTGCTTTTGCACAGCCTTCCATTGCATCAAAAGAAATAAAATATCCTCCGAGCGGTGCAATCCATGAACCAATTTCCAAACCGCCTAATTCTTTTTCCAGAACCTCTAAAACGGTCTCAAATTTTGGTCTCATAATATCTGCATGTTTTCTCATATGCTCTACGATTCCATGAATATCTTTGAAAAATCTCACATGACGAAGCTGATTTACTTTATCATGTCCGATTGTCTGTACTTTCATCATATTTCTGATATCCACAAGGTTTGCCTCAGATGCTGCAATCGCCGCAATACCAGAACCCGGGAAACTGATTTTGGATGTAGAGGAGAACTTGTAAACCATATCCGGATTGCCTGCTTTCTTACACTCCATCAAAATCTCAATTAAATAGTCCTGTTTCTCATCATATAAGTGATGTACGCAATATGCATTATCCCAGAAAATACGGAAATCTTTTGCAGCCGGCTTTAAATTTGCAAAGCGGTAGACCGTTTCATCTGAATATGTGATTCCCTGTGGATTAGAATATTTCGGTACGCACCAGATTCCTTTAATGGATTCATCTTCACCCACGAGTTTTTCTACCATGTCCATATCCGGACCCGTTGCTGTCATTGGAACATTTATCATTTCAATACCAAAATGTTCTGTTATTGCAAAATGTCTGTCATATCCTGGAACAGGACATAAGAATTTCACTTTATCCAGCTTACACCACGGCGTACTTCCCATCACTCCATGTGTCATTGCACGTGCTACAGTATCGTACATCACATTCAGGCTTGAATTACCGAAAACAATCACGTTATCTTTTGGAACTTCCATCATATCAGCAAGCAGCTGCTTTGCTTCGGTAATTCCGTCTAATCCCCCATAGTTTCTGCAGTCCACTCCATCTTCACAGGTCAACTCTGTTCCACTGTTTAAGATATCCATCATTCCCATAGAAATATTGAGCTGTGCTGCTGACGGCTTTCCTCTGGACATGTCCAGTTTCAGCCCTTTTGCCTTCACTTCTTCAAACTGTACTTCTAATTTGCTTTTTAATTCTAATAATTCTTCCTTTGTCAGGTCTTTGTACGCCGTCATTGCAAAATTCCTCCAATTCTTTTCTTCACTGTTTGCTATTTTATAGAATTTTTGGCAGTTCGTCAATCCTTTCCTGCAAATATTTCTGTATTTTTGAGATTTTTATTTTATTTTCATATATTTTTTGAAGCTATAAACGCCACCTCATTCATTTTTCTTTTAAAAATTACTTTTCTTTATAATTTTGAATCAGTTCTGATGACCATGTAATCAACTTCTCGGATAATTCATCCAGATTCCATTTGATTTTGCCGTTCTTTTGTTTCATCTCTATCGCAATATACAAGATTTCTCTTTCTATCCCGCTGAGTTTTGGAAATAACTCTGCTTTTCGTTTTAAATAATTTCCAGTCTTTAAAAAATACTCTGCCTGAAGTATAAATACCCCGGATTTATATAAATCTTTTAAAATTTCCATCTGCTGTTCATGAAGGAGATTATGACATGCCGTATGATAAATATTACATGCCCCTGTATGTACAACTCTCCGTACATCTGCTATTTCCACCGTTGCAAGCAATTCATCCAAACTTCCCTTTATCGGCATAGTATCTTGACAAAACTGGAATAATTCCGACTTTGTCCAACTCTCCAAATCTGCTTTTCCAGCAATAAATCCGCATATTTTTTCCCTATGCGGAAGCCTGTCCAACATTCTCCGGTATATTTTCAAATCAGATATCAGAAGTTTATCCAGAATCAGAACTATATCAATATCGCTGTCTTCTACCGCCTCTCCGCGTGCATAACTTCCCTGTACTCCTATAAACCAGATGCGGTATCCAAAAGTGCTTACCACTTCCTGCACATATGTTTCAAGCCAATTGTAAATATGAAAACTCATATCTGATTTCCCTCCATGTCACTTACATTCCGTGAACTACACTCTCAAAGGTATGTTTTTTACATTATACATCCTGTGACAATATCTTACAATAAAGTTGGAAAAATTCGTAATCCCGACAGACAACCTCGTCTACTAAAAAAGGCTTGTTCAGAGAGCCACTGGTGCGCTCGAACAAGCCTGAGAAGAAAATCAGTTTTACAATATAACCTATTCTGCTGCTTTTTCGTCTTTAGCTATTTCTGGCTTATGAGACGCAAAGAGCAGATTCGCAACAATTGATATAATACAGGTTGCCGTAACCGGCTCAGAAAAGACAAATCTTAATGCACTCGGAAGCTGTGCAACCGCTTCCGGATGATTTGCCATTCCCAGTCCAAATGCAAAGGTAATTCCCATAATCAAGATATTACGCTCACTGAATCCCGCTCTGGAAATCATTTTAATTCCATTGATTAAAATCATACCAAATACTGTTATAATAGAACCACCTAATACTGCATTTGGAATTGCTGAGAAGATTGCTCCCAACTTTGGTAAAAATCCTGAGATCATCAGCACGAAGGCACCAGTTGCAATACACCACTTATTTACAACCTTCGTCATGGAAACAATTCCTGCATTCTGCCCAAACGCTGTATTGGGCAGAGCATTGAAAACAGCAGCCGTAGTAGAGCCAAGTGCATCTGCCAGAATCGCACCTGCTGTTTCCCTCTCTGTTGCCTCCCTGTCGAAACCTGCAACAGTAATTCCTGATGTATTTCCTATGGTTTCCAGCCCGGATGTAACGAACAATGCAGCAAAACTTAATACAGCCGGCAGTGAAAATTCCAGTTTGAAATGAAATGGAATAGGAACTCTAAACCATGCTGCTTCTGAAATTGCCTGTGTATCAACCATTCCCATAAATGCAGCAACAATATATCCCACGATAAGCCCGACTAAAATAGCAGAATTTTTCAAAAGTCCTTTTCCAAATCGCTGCAGAAGTATCACAACCGTCAAGGATACGAAGGCAACTCCAAGATTCTGAATGGAACCATAATCTGCTGCGCCTGAACCTCCTGCAAAGTAATCAACGCCTACATCCAGAAGACTGACACCAATTGTGACCAATGTACATCCTACAACCAGCGGCGGAAAGAAACGGCGGATATATTTATAGAAAAATCCCATAAATACTTCTGTAAAACTTCCCAGCAAACAGCCTCCCAAAACCATTCCGATTCCTCCTGCGGCACCAATCGCTGAAGCTGTTGGTACAAATGCAAAGGATGTTCCCATAACAATCGGCAGATTAGCTCCTATCTGACGCTTTTTCCCCAGCTTAATAGGATAAAGCTGTACGAATGTTGTTAATCCTGAAACAAACATGGCACACTGCACCATAATAACAGTATCTGCTCCGGATAATCCACAGACACCTGCTATAATTAATATCGGTGCAAGGTTTGAAGTAAACATCGCCAGCACATGCTGCAGGCCAAGCGGCAGCGCTGTTCTCAATCTGGGTCTTCCTTCAAGCTGATACACTAACTGTTGGTCATTCTGCTTCTCACGTTTCCGGTTTTCATTTTGTAAAGTCGGCATAACGCTCCTCCTTGAATTTATCCTGGATTTTAATTTTATTAATAAGCCAATGTACGTTCTCTGCCCTTGTTATTTACCTATAACTATTCTATGTGCCTCCTTTTCACATATGAGCATCTTCACGTTTCATTGAGCCAATTGATAACTGAAGCCCTATAAGAATTTCTTTTCACATAAAAACTGCCATAACAATCGACTATAAGTTCTGTATATAAACAAAACTTGCAGTCACTGTTACGGCAGTTATAAAACGTTCATCCAAATTCGAAAGCTTAGCATGAACTGACATTTCTATATCAACGTCTTGTCTATAAGCATATTCAGGTGATACCTAAACTATATCCGATTTCTTTTGGGATGTCAAGAATTAGTGCAAGTTCACCTCTTCCGGAAGAGGTGCCATCATTTTTAAATAAAAGCATCCTTTCTTTACCTCCACCGTGAGATACCCACCGTATTTTTGTATCGTATGTCGAATACTCTTCAAACCATATCCATGATACCCATTCTTCGCTTTTGTCGTAATCGGAAGGTCATCTTCAAACTTCAAACTTCCAACTAAAGGATTCACAATCTGTATCACAAGAAACTTCTGTTTCGCATAAATCATAATATCTATTAGCCGTTTTTCTTTTTCCTGTATACGACTCACACTTTCAATCGCATTATCCAGGGCATTTCCAAACATTGTATATAAATCCACCGAACCTATGAAAGACAAAAGCTGTCCATTTGCCACACAATTAATATGGATACCATTTTTTTCACAAAATAAACTTTTTTCTGTCAATATAACATCCAATATTTCATTTCCTGTTTTTACAATCGCACTATAAATCTGAATTGAATCTTCAATTTCTTTCAGGTATTCTTCCTGTACTTTGTCATCATGCAAAGAATACATTGCCTTCATCTGATGTTTTAAATCATGACACTTATGATTAATTAGCTGAATGGTTTCTTTCGATATTCTATATTGTTCTTTTTGTTGATGCCAAAGTAATTGTATTGTGTCCAGTTCCTGACTCATACTACTCTTTTTAAATAAAACATTCTGTAAATACAACAGTGTCAAACAATAAAACTGAGCCATGATATTCATAGCCTCATTTCCGTCATATACACTTTCCATTACTAATAATGTCTCAAACAGAATTGATAATAACCATGCAGAAATCATTTGACGGGGTCCAATCTGATATTGATTTTTATCCGGCATCCATCTTGCAATTGTAACTCCTATTATAAGATAACCTATTATAATAATCCCAATAAGAATCCCTTTCTCGCCTAATACCGGCATACGGATGTTCCACAGCTTTATAATCTTGATTCCAATTTCCATAATAAACTGCTGTGTCAAAATTGCCCATACACCACAATACCATATACCAAACCTCTTCAAATCCGTACATATTCTAAAAACAAGGACTGCATACAGGTAATATATAATTCCCGCCCATACTTTCACATGTATAGAGGATCCTAGCAAACTCCCCAGGATAATACTTATAACTCCCATAAAACCAAGCGCTAACTTATAATTTTCCCGCTTTTTTAAAGGTATCATATATACAATACACGATAACCATAACAGCGTACCGGCGCCCCAAATATTCTCTGTATACCCCCATATTATTTTCATATATTTTCTCCCATATAATCTGTCACTGCCGCTAAAAAGGCTGTCTTGTTTCTCCTGCTGATTTCCAATTCAATACCTGCAACAACAACAATATTTTTTTTAATTTCGGAAACATATCGAAGATTCACCAGATACCAGTGATTACATCTGACGAAATGCCATTGTCCTAATTCTTCCTCTGCTTGTTTTAGTGTACCTCTCACAACAAACTCGCCTTCTTTGGTATAATAATGAAGCATTCTATTTTGTATCTCGATATAATAAATCTGTCGGCTGTCTATTCTTTTTATACCTTCTGCAAGTGTTAGACACACCTCTTTTCCTTTTTTACTTTTCACCCTCTCCAGTGCACGTGCAAAACGAACGGAAAAAGTGTAATAATTTATTGGCTTTAGAATAAAATCTAATGCATCCACTTCGTACCCCTTGATTGCATACTGTGCCATATTTGTTATAAAGACAAGCACCACGTTCTTATCTTTCTCTCTTATCTTTTCAGCTGCCTTCATTCCATTTAAACATGGCATTTCAATGTCCAAAAAAATAATATCGTATTGGGGCTTATATTGTTCCACAATTTCACTGCCATCGGAAAATTCGATAATTTTAATATTCTTCTCGTTTTCCTTTGCATATTGAACAATCATTTCTTTTATCAGACTTCGGCTTTTCGGATCATCTTCCACAACTGCAACCTGTAACATATCTTGTCCCCCTCTATCCTTTTCTTTCGTAAAACATACCGTTTAGCTCCTTAAACGCAATAAAAAACACACCATCCCTTCTACTTCTTCCCGGAAACGGTGTGCCTGGTCTTTTTAATATTTTTTCAGATAATCGATGTAGTCATCTGGCAATATTTGTTATAAGTTCCAAAGCACGTCTTAGACTACTCTACATTTTACCAATTTTTTCGCCAATATACAATACAAAATGGGAACAAAATACAAAAGAGTATCCACCACTCTCAGGATAGGGTGGGGGATACTCTGATTTACTGCAAGGAAAGCATCCTGCTGTTTTATTTATTTTTCCACTTTTTTATTTCTCTTTGCACTGCGAACCAGCATAATTCCACTTCCCAACAGAGCAGCAGCCAGAACCGCATCAAGAGCAATCAACGCCGGCTTCCACCATGGTGTTACGGATTCTACTCTTGTACTTGCAGAGATTCCATTCATTGCATGGCTGTTTGAAACTGTATACAAGATTCTATGGCTAGCTTCTCTTAATGCAGATACAATTGCCGGATCATCTTTGTAAAGCTTCATCAAATCGTCTGTCCACTGTTCTGCAGAGCTGTCCCAGCCATCTGTTCCTGCAAGCAGACCATATGCTACATCAAAACTTCTCAGCATAATTCCATAGGAAGCAAATGCAGAGTTTCCAGAGAAGTCTGTCAGGGCAAATCCTTTCATTCCCCACTCATTTCTCAGAATTTCTGTCATCAGACCTTTATGAGCACCCGTCCATACTGTACCCACACGTGCAAATGAATTCATAACATTCATCGCACCGCCTTCAACAATTGCCATTTCAAAAGGTTTCAGATACACTTCACGTGCTGCCTGCTCGTTTAGGAATGTAGAAATACAACGGCATCCTGTCTCACTGTCATTGAACGCATAGTGTTTAATATATACATAAACACCTTTTGACTGAATTCCTTTCACTTCTGCTGCAGCAATCTTTCCTGCAAGGAAACCATCCTCTGAGTAATATTCAAAGTTACGTCCACAATATGCATTTCTGTGTGTATCCATTGCCGGACCATATAATCCGGCAGCGCCAAGGTCTAACATATCATTACCAAGTGCTCGTCCAACCTCTTCCATCAGTTCCACATTATAAGTAGCCGCCATGATATTTTCATCAGAATATGCTGCATGGCATTCACTTACACCTGACAGATTCTGAGTAAATCCTTGCGGACCGTTGTCATCCACCGTTGCCGGTTTTGCTACGGATTCAATTGAACTGGTGTTATGATATGCTTTACCGACCAGATTTGCCATTTCCTCAAAAGTCAGCTGATCTAACAGATCATCCCAAAGCTCATCATCATAGTCCTTGCCAATGTACATTGCCAATGTCAGTCCATTGTCAGCTCCCATCGTCGGCATTTCTACTCCTTCGGAAGCTTCACCATTATATGTCTGATAATTTGTCAGACCTTCCATCATCTGTTCGTTTGCTTCCAGATTATCAATTTCTGTTGGCCAAGTTTCCTGCCAATCATTTCTGGACAGGTAAGTAAGATCAACTCCATAATAATTCAAATCTGCCTCTTCAAGCTGGTTTGTGATTTCCACACCTGTGGCAGAAGATTTAGAGTAAGTCTCTGTATCCAGTTTATTATTAGTATAAGTATAAGTAAAGTCTTTATTTCCTTCTGCATCCATACCATCTGCCTTTGTATAGTCTTTTGCAGACAGTACGTTGTTTACTGCCTCATGTGCATCAGCAGCAGCTGTCAGATAATAATCTCCTTCATCCAGAATATATGTTTTTGCACCATTTCTGTCATAACATGCCAACTCTTCTCTTGGCACTGTAATCGTTACTGTCTCGGAACTGCCTGGTTCCAGAAGCTGTGTTTTTGCAAATCCACAAAGTTCAACTGCAGCTTTTTCAATTCCATTTTCGATATCATACTCTGTATACGGAGACTGGAAGTAAATCTGTACTACATCTTTACCTGCTGTCTCTCCGTCATTTGTAACTTTCACGGAAATTTCAAATGCATCGTCTGATTTGTCATAAGAAGTTTCAAAGTCACTCCATGTAAAGTCTGTATAGGAAAGTCCATATCCAAACGGATATGCAACATCTGCTGCATAATCATAGCCTTCTGTATTTCCTGTTCCCATTACAGCATCTTCATATCTTGTCTCATAGTAACGATATCCGACATAAATACCTTCCTGATAAATAATATAATTCTGATTGCTGTCCAGACCACCTGCAAGCAAATAGAAGTCTTCGTTTTCTTCTGCTCCCGCATATGTATTGCCATAGAATCCAACCATAGAAGGTGCTGTTGTATTATCATTACAGTAAGTATCTACCAGTTTTCCGGATGGATTCACTACTCCGGAAAGAATATCTGCAACTGCGTTCAGTCCATAAGTACCTGTATAACCAATCCAGAGTGCTGCATCAATGCCATACTGCTCAGCTGTCAGGAAATCACATTCAATGGCATTAGTAGAGTTAATCAAAAGGATAATCTTATCGAATCCTGCATTTTGCACCATCTCAAGCATGTCCTTTTCTTCCTGACTCAATTCCAATGAATTAGTACCATCTACAAATCCATCTACCGGCATATCAAACATCTCTCCGCTGACACGGGTAATTGTTACAATGGCCACATCGCTGTATTCACTGAAAGAAGCCGTTACATCATCAGTATAAACATCTACAGGCACTTCATTAATATGATAGCTGCTTCTTCCTCCAGCGCTTCCTTCAATGTCGGAGCATCGCTGGTATCAATATCTGCTGAACCTGTTCCACAAGTTGCAATATCTACAGAAGAGTGAGAAAACAGACTGATTTTCTCATTGCCTGACAAAGGAAGTGCACTTTCATTATTCTTTAGCAGTACCACGCCTTCCCCTTGAAGCTGTTCTGCCACTTCTTTATCATGTGCTTCCAACTCTTCCACACTATCAAAATCACTTTCGAAATAAGTACTATCACTATTCCCATCATCCACAATTTTGGTAGTTTTAATTTTCAGTGCAATATTAATAACCTGCTCACTTGCAAATGCAACATTTGTACCAATAATTGCTCCTACCAACAATATTGCACATATTGCACTTAGTACAGACTATTTCACCACACCTTTTCTTTTGCTCTTCTTTTCCACTTTACATTTTCCTCTCTTTGTATAATTTTGATTCAATCTGCCATTACACCCAGTTCTGGCTTTTTCCACGGCTCTTTTTCAACACATAATCCGGATTCGGTGCGTCGGTTCGCCGAATGATACTCTGAGCCCGG
>CASERA010000154.1 GCA_949290175.1 uncultured Ruminococcus sp. | reverse complement strand
TCTTTTAACATGAAATGCTCATATCCGCCCTTTTCTGCAGCATCCACATCCCACTCAATATGTGTAGATGTTTTTTGAATCGGCTCTTCATCTGCATTGAAGAATTCGATAGAATCTTTTCGCATTCTGACAATTTCTTCATTTTCAATAAAATACACATCTCTTGTATATTTAAGAACTGCCGGCACATCAGAAGCAATTACGCCTCCTTCTTTTGTTTCTCCCACAATCAGAGGGCTGTCTTTGCGAACTGCATAGAGTTCGTCCGGATGGTCTTTGAACATAATTCCAAGTGCATAGGACCCTTCCATACGATGCATAATTTTTACAATTGTCCGCAGAGGATTTCCATCATAGTAATAATCAAGCAGATGCGCAATCACTTCTGTATCCGTATCCGAAATAAATTCATAACCTTTATCCGTAAGTTTTTTCTTTAATTTCAGATAATTTTCAATGATACCGTTGTGAACTACCACAATATCCTCTGTTTTGTTAAAATGTGGATGTGCATTCATGTCAGAAGGTTCACCATGTGTTGCCCATCTGGTATGCCCGATTCCAAGCGTCCCCGGAAGCATCTCTCCATCATGCGTCAACTCACTTAATACTTTCAGTCTTCCTTTTGACTTTTTTATCTGAATTTCTTCTCCATTATACACTGCGATTCCAGCAGAATCATATCCTCTGTATTCCAGTTTTGATAATCCATCCAGTAAAATCGGCGCCGCCTGCTTCTCACCCACATATCCTACAATTCCACACATATGTTTTCCTCCACATTGCTTTCATTCTTTAATAAATATATGAAACAAGGGGCAGGACAGTAGATTTTATCTGCTGCCCGCCCCATGTCACTTATAAATCTATAAAGTCCATGCTGTAATCATCGTCTCCATTTTTTTCAGATGAATTTCTTTTCCGTTTTGGTACATACTCTTCCACATCATCGTCGTAATCGTCCTCGTAGTCATCCTCATCATCTTCATATTCATCAAACGACTCATCCTCATCATACTCTTCGAAGTTGTCTTCATCTTCATACTCGTCTTCATAGTAATCATCTTCTTCATATTCATCTTCGTAGTCGATTTCGTCGTCTTCATATTCGTCTTCGTAATCATTATCATACAAATCATCGTCATCATCAGATTTCCGATATCCTATAAATTGATCACGTGATTTTTTCATCGTAACAGCACGGCTTCCCTTCGGGTCTGCTTTTGCTTCATTCTCCGCATAAACTTCATCCAATTCTTCATTCGCATGCCGCAGCTTGATTCCAAGAACAATTACAACAATAATGAAAATCAGAATGATTGCCCATACAGCCGCCATAATCACTATGATATGATCTTGAAGGAAATCCACAACTTTGCCTGTTACGGTTGTTGTATCTTTTACCCCATCACCTTCTGCAGCAACAGGATATCTCTGATAGGTTCCCTCTTGTGTATCGTACTGATAGAAAGATTCGTTCCCATTTTCGTTCATTGCATACAGAAGATAAAATGTTCCATCTTCTGAATTCTGCCATGCCGGAAATGACAAACTGCCCAGACTGATTTCTGTTTCTTTGAATTTTGCCGGAAGATTATTTCCATTACCTGTACTTAACAGCATAATATAGCTTTCATCTGAAATAGATACCATCTCAGTCAATGCAAATGACTGATTATCCTGATCATACAATGCCATAACAGGATCCTCATTACCAGTCACCAGGTAAAAAATGTACTGTCCTGTTGTTTCACTTTGAAGTACAGTCCGCTCAGAATTATTATAATTCAAAGTAGTTCTCACAAATCCGTCCGGAATCAATGCGTCAGAGAAGTCATTATAAACAGAATACTTCTTTCCGTTAATCTCAATATCAGCTTCTCCGGATACTGCAGAACTTCCTCCTGTACTGCTCTGTGTTCCATCTCCCGGCTCTACTGTAACTTCTCCACTTCCCAGTGTAAGATTCAGTGTCTCATCAGAATACAGATAGGCAGTATAGTCAGAAGCTTCAATCGCCGTTTTTCCTTCTGCCAGTGCTTTGAACACCATGGTATATTCCAATTCTGAAACGGTACCGTCTCCGGCTGCTGCCAGATTCACTGTACCATTTCCGCCGGAAGCATTCGTTCCACTCACGAATTCCAACATTGCAGGATCATATGTCACGGTAACATTTCCATCCCCGATTGCTGCTCCGCCTGTTATTACCTTTACTTTCACTGTAATTTCATCCCCTACTTTTCCCGTAGGGTCTGAAAACTGAAGTGTCCCCTCTGCTGCATGCAGCCATAAGGATGGGCACAGCATGAAAAAACATACTGCAAATAAAAGAGCACT
>CASERA010000153.1 GCA_949290175.1 uncultured Ruminococcus sp. | reverse complement strand
GTATGACAAAGACTCTTCCTATGAAGAATGGATTGGTTCATTTGACGGAAAAGTGAAAAAACTGGTACTCCTGGGAGCTACCAGAGATAAAATCAATGAGACGGCGAGAAGACTGGGATTTACAGATACTATTCTGGCAGATACATTTGAAGAGGCTGTAGAAATTTGTGTGAAACTGGCAGAGCCCGGAGATGCTGTCCTTCTGTCACCAGCTTGTGCAAGCTGGGGAATGTTTAAAAACTATGAAGAACGTGGAGATAAATTCAAAGAACTTGTAAACCAATTATAAGGGGTGGATGTCGATTGAAACGTCCGGCAAAGATGCGGCATTATGATTACACGCTGCTGGTTGTTGTATTTATTCTGGTGGGAATTGGTCTTGTGCTTTTATATAGCACAAGCGCATATAATGGACGGGTAAAATTCCATGATTCTTTTTATTACCTGAAAAAACAAGGATTTGCTACGGTGTTGGGGCTGACAGGAATGTTCTTTGTTGCGGGCATCGATTATCATAAATGGATTCCTGCGGCAGTTCCCGGATATTTGCTTGCAGTTCTTTTGTCTGTGGCAGTAATGTTTATAGGGGATGAATATAATGGGTCCAAAAGATGGCTTTCTTTGGGCCCATTTTCTTTTCAGCCCTCGGAGTTTGCAAAAGTAGCAGTGATTCTGTTTCTTTCTTGTCTGGTGTCCAGATACGTAAAACAGATGGGGAAGATGTGGACTCTAATGAAAGTGATGATACCGGTGCTTCCGATTGTCGGACTGGTGGGAGCAAGTAATCTAAGTACCGCAATTATCATTCTTGGAATCGCGGTAGTGCTGATTTTTGTTGCAAGCCCGAAATATACACAGTTTATAGCGATGGGAGCAGCTGGGGCAGGTTTTATGGGAGTGTTTCTGGCATTGGAGAGCTACCGTTTGGAGCGTTTGGCAATCTGGCGCAATCCGGAAAAATATGAAAAGGGATATCAGACATTACAGGGACTTTATGCTATCGGCTCAGGAGGACTATTTGGGAGAGGGCTGGGACAGAGCGTGCAAAAACTGGGATTTCTTCCCGAGGCACAGAATGATATGATTTTTTCAATTATTTGTGAAGAACTGGGGCTGGTGGGAGCCAGTCTGATTATCCTTCTATTCCTCATTTTAATCTGGAGATTCTTTGTAATTGCCACCCATGCAAAGGATTTGATGGGAGCTCTGATTGCTTCAGGTGCGATGGCACATATGATGATTCAGGTGATTCTGAATATTGCAGTTGTTACAAATAGTATTCCAAATACCGGAATTACATTGCCCTTTATCAGCTATGGCGGAACGTCCGTTGTATTTTTGCTTCTGGAAATGGGGCTTGTATTAAGTGTGTCCAATCTGGTAGAATAGGCAGAAGAAAGGGATTAGGAGGTCTTCGGATGAAACGAAAGAAACGGATGTTGATGATTGTTTTGATCAGCATATTATCTGTTGTCGTCATTTTTCTTGCAGTATTTTTGCTGTTTCAGACAAGAAAAATTGAAGTAACAGGAAATCAGTACTGTTCAGATGAGGAACTGGTAAAATGGATACAGAAAGATGAGCTGGCTTTTAATTCTCTTTATATATGGTTTAAATACAATTATACAGACGTTGAAAAACCGGCTGCGATTGAGAGTGTAACAGCTTCCATGAAAAATCCGTGGACAGTTGAGATAAAGGTGAAAGAAAAGACGTTTCTCGGATATTTTGATTATGATGGGGCATTCTTATATTTTGATGATAATGGAACTGCAGCGTTAAAGACAAGTGAAGTGATTGAAGGGGCGCCGTTTATCGAAGGATTAGGAATCGATGAAAGTAAAGTAAAGATGAACCAGGAACTTCCGGTTACAGATGAAGGGATATTTGAGAAAATCGTGGAAGTAACACGGTTATTGAATAAATATGAGTTGTTTTCGGACCGTTTGTCTGGTGAAGATGGAAACATCAGTTTGTTTTTTGGTGTTGTGACAGTACAGCTTGGCAGTGGAGACTACGAGCAGAAAATTGCACAGATTTCTCCAATTTTGGAAAAGCTGGATGAGCAGTTTGCAGGACAGGCGGGAGTCCTTCATTTGGAGAAATATGACAGTCCGAATTCGGCAATCAGGTTTGTCCCGGAAACAGCGCAGACAGAGGATGCAAAAGCTGATAAAATTGAATAAAAAAAACAGAAAATACACAAAAATGTATTGATTATTTGAGAAAAAGACTATATTATATACTTATTGAATTGTAATGTTCAAGTATAATCATTTTGGGATGTATAGAATAAGATTGATAAGACGACGAAGGAGGAAATACCCTTGTTAGAAATTAAAACAAATGAATCAGAAGCAGCTGCAAGAATAATCGTTGTTGGCGTCGGTGGTGGCGGTAACAATGCAGTGAACCGCATGATTGACGAGCAGATTGCGGGTGTAGAGTTTATTGCAGTGAATACGGATAAACAGGCGCTTCAGTTATGTAAGGCGCCTACTCTGATGCAGATTGGTGAAAAACTTACAAAAGGTCTTGGTGCGGGAGCACAGCCGGAAGTAGGAGAAAAAGCAGCAGAGGAAAGTGCAGAAGAGATTTCAGCTGCACTTAAAGGTGCTGATATGGTATTTGTAACCTGTGGTATGGGTGGTGGAACAGGAACTGGAGCAGCTCCGGTAGTCGCACGTATTGCAAAAGAACAGGGTGCATTGACCGTAGCAGTTGTAACAAAACCATTCCGTTTCGAATCTCGTACAAGAATGGCAAATGCCATGGCTGGTATTGATAAATTAAAAGAAAATGTGGATACAATGATTGTGATTCCGAATGATAAGCTTCTTGAAGTGGTAGACCGCAGAACAACGATGCCGGAAGCATTGAAAAAAGCGGATGAAGTCCTTCAGCAAGGTATCCAGGGTATTACCGATTTGATTAACGTACCGTCATTAATCAACCTTGACTTTGCAGATATCCAGACTGTTATGAAGGATAAGGGAATTGCACATATTGGTATCGGTGAAGGTCGCGGCGATGACAAGGCTCTGGAAGCTGTAAAACAGGCAGTAGCAAGTCCGCTGCTTGAGACAACCATCCAGGGAGCGTCTCATGTTATCATCAATATTTCTGGTGATATTACTTTGATGGATGCATCCGATGCAGCAGATTATGTACAGGAGCTTGCAGGTGAAAACGCAAACATCATCTTTGGTGCAATGTATGATGATACAAAATCTGATGAGGCTACAATTACAGTAATTGCAACCGGCTTACATAATGTCGGCGGCAGTGCTTCAAAATTGAAAGCAAGATTGGAAGGACAGCAGAAGATGGGTTCCATTCTTCCGAATGCAGACAAGTATGGAAGACCTTCTGCAGGTGTGGATTATGGAACAGCAGGCAGTTCTTCAATTCCAACTTTGCAGCAGAGAGTGCCAACCAGCAATGTAAAAGAACAGTCTATCAAGATTCCGGATTTCTTTAAAAAATAGAACAGTAGCTGAATGATATATTCAGGGAATGAAGAGTTAGGACAGGTTTCCAAGTGATACCTGTCCTTTTATCGTATAAGAAATACCTTGTCATGTGAAAACATGAAAGTTTTTCAATGTAATAAAAACACAGCATTCTTTTTATGTCGAAATAAAGTTTTTTGTTTCTGTCAGTTTCTGACAAATTTTCATAATAATTCTAATTATAATAGGTTTTGCTTGAGTGCCAAATCGATTTAGTACCAACGAGAAAGAGGGTGGAGCATGTACTATGAACTTTACATAGATGTGCTGTTTTTGATGAATTTTCTGATGGATTCCATCGTACTTCTGACCGTAAAAGCAGTATTGAAATCTCCGTGTTCTTTTGCGAGAGTGTTTTTGGGAGGAGCAGTGGGGTCGGGACTTACCTGTCTGATTATATGCATACCACTGCCATCGGCAATAAAGATTATACTTTTCCATACGGTTGTCAGCAGCATTATGCTGATCATCGGGATAAAAGTAAGGGGGAAAAGTGAATTTTTTAAAGCGTATCTGCTGCTGTATATTCTGACGTTTTTATTTGGAGGAATCTTGCAGGTATTCCGGCCGTATCTGAAGTATGCAAGTCTATATTTTGCAGCGGCAGCGGGAAGTTATTGTATGATACGCATGGTATGGAGTTTTCTAAGCAGGCTAAGTGATTACGAGAAGCAAATCTGTGAAATTACGGTGTATGCAGAGGGGAAGAAGTACAAAATCCGTGCATTGACAGATACCGGAAATGTTTTGAGGGATGAGGAATCAAAAGAGCCGGTCTGTGTAATAGACAGAGAGCTGGCAAAAAAAATTTTTGGAGAGATGAGACCTGTTTTGGGATTTCGGTATATTCCTTACCGAACAATCGGAAAATGCGGACTTATGCCAATTTGCCGGATTGAAAAAATGTGTATCCATCTACAACAGGATCGATGGATTGAAAGACCTGTAATTGGAATCAGCGAGGAACTTATTTCAGAGCAGGGAGAATATCAGATGATTTTAAACCCTGAAATATTAGGAGGAGTAGAAGATGGTTGTAAAAGTAGCGATGCCGCAGCAATTTAAGTTGAAAGTGGTACCGGGAATCAGGGGACTTTTGTTTCCAAACCACAAAGAAATTCACTATATCGGAGGTTCAGAAGTACTTCCTGCACCTTTGGAAACAGAGAGGGAGACGGAAGTAATTCGAAGACTTGGT
>CASERA010000152.1 GCA_949290175.1 uncultured Ruminococcus sp. | reverse complement strand
TTACATTTTTTTCAGGTGCTTCAGAAGCTGTATTATTTACATCATTTTTCTTATTTACACCATCTAAGGACTTCATTGTCGGGAACAATAATACATCTCTGATAGCCGCAGAGTTTGTCAGCAGCATACACATTCTGTCAATACCGAATCCAATACCTCCTGTCGGCGGCATACCGATTTCCAATGCATTCAGGAAATCTTCATCTGTTGTATTGGCTTCATCGTCTCCCTGTGCAAGCAGTTCTTCCTGTGCTTTGAAACGCTCTCTTTGATCAATTGGATCGTTTAACTCGGAATAAGCATTTGCCATTTCCCATCCGTTCATAAAGAATTCAAAACGCTCTACATATTCCGGATTTTCCGGTTTTTTCTTTGTCAGCGGAGAAATCTCAATCGGATGATCTGTTACAAATGTAGGCTGAATCAGGTGCTTCTCTGCAAACTCTTCGAAGAACAACGACAGAATATCACCTTTCTTATGACGCTCTTCAAATTCTACATGATGTTCTTTTGCAAGGGCTCTCGCCTGCTCAAGTGTCTCTACTTCATTCCAGTCAACACCTGCATATTTCTTCACGGCATCAACCATTGTAATTCTTTCAAATGGTTTGCCAAGATCCATCTCTACGCCATTGTACTCGATTACAGTTGTTCCAAGAACTTCCTGTGCTACATGACGGTACAGGTTCTCTGTCAGATCCATCATTCCATTATAATCTGTATATGCCTGATACAATTCCATCAATGTAAATTCAGGATTGTGTCTTGTATCTAATCCTTCATTACGGAATACTCGTCCGATTTCATAAACTTTCTCCAGACCACCGACAATCAGTCTCTTCAAGTATAATTCCAGAGAAATGCGAAGTTTAAAGTCCTCATCCAACGCATTGAAGTGTGTCTCAAACGGCCTTGCTGCTGCACCGCCGGCATTACTTACGAGCATCGGTGTCTCTACTTCCAGGAATCCCTGTCCATCCAGATATCTTCTGATTGCACTCAATATTTTAGAACGATTAATGAACGTCTGCTTTACATCAGGATTCATAATCAAATCTACATATCTCTGACGATAACGAATATCTGTATTTGTCAGTCCATGGAATTTCTCCGGAAGAATCTGAAGGCTCTTAGAGAGCAGTTTTACAGCAGATGCATGGATAGAAATCTCGCCTGTTTTAGTTTTGAACACCTCACCTGTAATACCAATGATATCACCTACGTCCATCTTCTTGAATTCCTTATAGGATTCTTCTCCGATGCTGTCTCTTGCGACATAAGACTGGATATTTCCCTGTAAATCCTGCAGATTACAGAAAGAAGCTTTTCCCATTACGCGCTTAGACATCATACGTCCTGCGATAGATACTTCTTTTCCTTCCAGTTCCTCAAAATTCTCTTTAATTTCCACACTGTGATGTGTCTGATCATATTTGGTAATTACAAATGGGTCTTTTCCATTTGCCTGTAAATCCGCCAGCTTCTCGCGGCGAACCTTTCTTAACTGGTTTAAATCTGGTTCCTGTTGTACCTTTTTCTGCTGTTCGGACACGTTATTCTCTCCTTCCTCTTTAAGCGAACTAAGACCCCTTGTAGCGAAGGGGTCTGATTCATGAATTATTACATTGAACGGCTGATATCCAGCACTTTGTACTGAATTACTCCTGCCTGTGTTTCTACATTAACTGTTTCCCCGACTTTTCTGCCCATCAGAGCCTGACCAACCGGTGATTCATTGGAAATCTTTCCTTCCAGACTATTGGCCTCTGTCGAACCTACAATCCTAAACTCCATTTCTTCATCAAATGTAACATCAAATACTTTGACTTTACATCCCACATTTATTTTATCAAAGTCTACTTCATCTTCTACAACAACTTCTGCATTCTTTAAAATGCCTTCCAACTCTTCAATACGGGCTTCAATATCACGCTGCTCGTCCTTTGCAGCATCATATTCTGCATTTTCTGAGAGGTCTCCCTGTTCTCTGGCCTCTTTGATCTTACCTGCAACCTCTTTTCGTTTTACAACTTTCAGATTTTCCAGTTCATCTTCCAATGCCTTTAATCCTGCATAAGTAAGTAATCTCTTCTTTGCTTCTGCCATTGCTGTCCGTTTCCTTTCTTTCTCAATTTCATACTTTTTATCTGACATACTCTATGGACGGTATGATTATGCTTGTCTTTTGTCCTATTTCATGTATATTTCGCAATTTCAATATTATACCTAATGACTATAATGATGTCAAGAGATTTTCCAGCTCTTCATAGCTCTCAACTTGATTGATTCTCTCCCTTAATCGGGCCGCTCCATGAATCCCTTTTGTATACCATGCCACATGTTTACGCATCTCACGTATCCCGGTAAAATCCCCTTTATATTCAATCTGAAGCCGGGCGTGACGCAGCATTGTCTGTCTGATTGTTTCCACATCCGGACGAGGCGGAAGTTTACTGGTTTCTTCATAAGAAATAAGTTCTGAAAAAATCCACGGATTCCCCTGCGCACCTCTTGCTATCATAACACCATCACATCCGGTTTGTTCACGCATTGCAATCGCTTTTTCTCCGGAAGTCACATCTCCGTTTCCAATAACCGGGATGGAGACTGCCTCTTTTACTTTGCGAATGATATCCCAGTCCGCTTTCCCGGAATAGTACTGCTCTCTCGTTCTTCCGTGAACTGCAACCGCCGCTGCCCCTGCTTCTTCTGCAATTTTTGCAATTTCTACCGCATTTACATGCTCATCATCAAACCCTTTTCGAATTTTTACAGTAACCGGTTTTTTAATTGCCTTTACCGTTGCATTGACCAGCTCATAAACCAGCTTCGGATTCTTCATAAGTGCAGACCCTTCACCGTTCTTGACAACCTTAGGCACCGGACATCCCATATTGATATCTAAAATGGAAAACGGACGCTCTTCAATCCGTTTTGCCATCTCACTTACAATTTTCGGGTCCGAACCAAAAAGCTGGAGGGAAACCGGTATTTCCTGTGGATGAATCTGCAGCAGACTCTCCGTATTTTTATTATTATATAGAATTCCCTTTGCACTGACCATTTCCATGCATAGAAGTCCTGCTCCTTGTTCTTTACAGAGCAAGCGAAATGGCAGGTCTGTCACGCCTGCCATAGGTCCAAGTACATAAGAATTCTCCAGTAAAACATCTCCTATTTTTAACTGTTTCATCTTAATTCACTTTCTCTATTATCTCTGAAATATATTTTTTTACTCACGATGTCTTCGGTTCTTAAAATAAATCATCCGTAAACCCTGCAATGTCAACTCCGGATTATAAACATCTATGCTGTCTGTTTCCTGTGCGATGATTCTTCCAAGACCTCCGGTTGCTACCACTTTCGCATTTTCATATCCGGATGCCTCCTTGATTTTACGGATGATGTATTCTGTCTCTCCGATTGTTCCGTATACAAGCCCCGCCTGCATACTGGAAATAGTCTCTTTGGCAAGAATTCCCTTCGGTTTTTTAATTTCAATTGCAGGAAGCATTGCCGTGCCGCCCCAGAGGGAGCGTGCAGAAGTTTCAATTCCCGGAGCTGTAATTCCCGCCTCAAAAGTTCCGTTTGGTCCAATTAAATCATATGTTGTTGCAGTACCATAATCTACTACAATCACAGGCCCTCCATACAACTCATATCCTGCGACCGCATCCACAATCCTATCCGGACCGATTTCTTTTGGATTCTCTGTCACAATTCGAATTCCGGTTTTAATCCCCGCAGATACAACCAGCGGTTTAAGCTCCAGATATTTAATAATTCCATTTGTCAGAGAATGCATGATATCCGGCACAACAGACGCAATGATTACATCTTTAATCTGTTTCGGACGGATTTTCCCATGCTCCAGGATTTCGCAGATTGTAAATCCATATTCATCCGAAGTACGCTGCTGCTTTGTTGTCATACGGAATGTTCCGGACAACTTTTCTCCTTCATAAACACCCAGTGTAATATTGGTGTTCCCTACATCAATCGTCAGTAACATCGACATCCTCCCCAAGATAAAACACTCTGTAAAACAGTTCTAATGATTCAAACAATTCTGACTTTGTCTGCCGGAGCTGTTTAATCTTCAAGACACTCCCTATCTCATCAAATGCAAAATCATTTTCCTGATGATCCACCTTCAGCTCCAGATTCCCGTCTTCATCATAGACAATCAACAGGATTCCACCTACATCCTCAGTATATAGAACGCACATAATGTTCAGTTCCTGCTTAATCCCTTCCGGAAGCATTTCAAATTCCGGATTCAGATAAAATTTTCTTTCATAAGAGTTTGCCGCACAGAGTACGATTTCTTCTCCCATATTTTTTCCCTTCTTGTTCTCTTTCTTTGAATGATTTATCTTCTCAAACATATCCATGAGGACCTCTTATAGAAACTTCTCCTGATATTACAGCTTCTTCGCTGCCGTCTTCTTTTCTCACAATCAGCTCCCCGGCGTCATTAATCCCCAGAGCATATGCATGATAATTTTCTTTTATCCCCAAAATCTTTACTTCCCGATTTCGGTTTACAAGCAGACGGTTGTATTCCTCACGAATACCTGATAAATCACCCTTCTCAAGGAATTCCTGATATATTTCCTCAAAATATTGCATCACAGATACTATCAGCGTACTTCTCCTGATCTCATGTCCTGTCTCCAGATACAACGAAGATGCCGTCGTCTCCAGCTCCTTTGGAAATACTTTTGTATTCACATTGATTCCTACTCCAATTACTACATAATTGATGCAGTCAATCTCCGTACTCATCTCTGTCAGAATTCCACAGATTTTCTTTCCATTGATAACAATATCATTCGGCCATTTAATCTGCACTTCCAGACCTTCGTATTCTCCCAGTGCTCTTGCAACACTATATGCCATAACAAGAGTCAGCATCGGTGCCTTTACAGGTTCCATTTCCGGACGCAGAAGCAGCGTCATATAAATACTGCTGTCTGCCGGTGACTCCCAGGT
>CASERA010000151.1 GCA_949290175.1 uncultured Ruminococcus sp. | reverse complement strand
GACTATCTATTTCCCGACAGCCCCTTTTCATTATTGCAAAATTTTAATGTTTGTGTAGTTTTTCATTTAATTTCTGACGAAACAATTCAAGCTGCAGTTTATATTTCCGGGATTCCATTTTAGGGAAAGCTTTGACAAGACGGCGGGGAATTCCCGGTATTTTTGCTCCCAGTTCTTGTGCGTGTGACTTCAGTTCGTCAATCCGTGTACGAACTTCTTCGGATACTTCCAGTTTGACATCATCCAGTTTTCGCTTGGACTGCACCTGTTTTTCCAAGGCATGGATGATATTTTGATAAATGTCCTCTCCAATCTGTTCTGAGATTTCATGGAGTTCATCCGTGATTATTTTCAGTCGTGCCAGATATTTGTTAAACTTAAAGATTGCGGAAGCGGTGACATAGAGATCCGCAAGCATGGCAGCACTAAAAATCACAATCAGAATAATCCCCAGTGTATGCGGGATAAAAGTCAGTGCTTTATGAATGAAAGGATGGACGAAATAAACAATCAAGACGCAGGCAAAGCCCCAAATGATAGAAAACAACAGGCAGACATAGCCGCCAATATTCAGCGGCCTGCCGGAATAATCCCACCATTTATTATGAAAAATCTTATCCATTATCCAGCCGGTTAATCCTTCCAAAACTGTTACCAGAACAACGGAAGAAATGTAAAGCAGGGGCAGGTTGAACTGAAACGGGGTCAGCATCAGGATTACAAGTGTAACTCCGACACCGTATATTGGGCAGACAGGACCGTTTAAGAATCCGCGGTTGACAAAACGCCGCTGTCTAACGGCTGCAAATCCGACTTCTGTGCACCAGCCCAGAAAGCTATAAATAAAAAAATAAAGAAGGATGTAATAAGCTGACATAATCATCGTCCTTTCTAGTATTTGCTATAAGATAATGGGTGAATGATATCTGGCATCATATGATGCCACGGATTTCTCCGTACTTCGTACTCCCGAAATCCTAAAAACATTCGAAATCCGCCCTATCGGGCTACTTTCTCATGTTTTTACGGGTCCCAAAGTCATGCTTTTTCATGCGCGCATGAAACGCATGACCTTTTGACCCTGGCATCATCATATTCAACATCTGCAAGATAAAGGCCGTAGGGAGAATAACAGTTTTTATATGTCAGTTCTCCCGCAAAGATTGCAGGAATGCAGGATGCATCCATGGCACCGATTCCGATATCTACAAGAAGCTGCATCAAGGTTCCCGGCATGTGAGGCAGAAAATCATTGCCGCATAAAAGAAGATGCATCTCATCATTTTGTTGAACGATATCGAGGGAAAATAATTCTTTCTCTGTTGCTTTTTTCTTTTTTACAGGAGTAAAGTTACAAAAATCATGCCTTCCTGACAGAAGCACAAAAGCCTCTTCCATTCTTTTTGCATCCGGGAATTCTTGAAGAAAGTATGTGTATTTTTGCCGGAAAACATCAGGGACGCTGCCTGTGTGGATACGAAGCAGCCAGGTTCGTTTTTTTGCGTTTAGCGCAGCATGAAACCGCTCCGGCATCTTCTGAGCAGAGAGAATGGCGATATCCTGTGGAAGCCGGCAATTCAGCTGTTCGAAAAGTTCATTTGGCTGAATCTTTGAATCTGTTTGAAAACTGATGACTTGTTTGTATGCATGGACGCCGGCATCAGTTTTAGATGCGCAGAAAAGCTCAGGGGATTCCCCGGTCAGTGTCTGGATAGCATTTGAAATTTTTTCTGAGACAGTCGTTTCAGACTTTCTTTTTTTGACGGATGTCCAACCGGCGTATCGGGTTCCGTCATACTCCGCTGTTAGCATGAACGTATTCATAGGAATCTCCTTTTAAAGTTTCTGCACTTATTGTACAGGAAGAGTAAAGAGATTTCAATAAAATGCTAGGGTAAAGTTTTTGTAGAAAAAATACAGACTAAATCATTTACTGACCCCATTTTTTTTGATAATATCTTAATATATAGTAAATTTAATTATAAATTTTTGTATAAACAATCTGAAAGGGGAATTTTATGAAACGAAAAGGAATCTTATTTATCATTGCTCTCATAGTGATGGGGATAGTAGTTGTGTTAGCAGGTATAAAAAAGAATAGTGAAAGAAACTCAGATAAACACGTTTCAATTTCCGAAGCAGACAGACAATCAAATCTAGTTGGAGACAGCCAGTCGAATACAAAAGAAGAAGAGATAGTAAAGAAGGCACAACAGGAAGTAGAGACGGTTGAAAATTACGAAGTTCAAATAGATGAATGTAATTTCAAAATACTTTCAGTAGATATCACAAAAGAATCTCTATATGAAAACATGAGAGACATTGGAACGGTCAATCCGGAGGCTGTTGAAAATGGTAATCTGGCAAGTAATTATTCTTACGTACGTATTAAATTGCAGATAAGTAACCAATCGGAGAGTGGAAATGAAATGGGATTGAATAGCCATCATTTGTTGATATATAGGGGAGAAGAGCAGGCGGACACGTTAGATTTATATATGATTGATTCCAATCAGGATGTGCTTGACAGTCCACAATATTTTCATTACTTTTTGGATTCAGGTGCAACTGGCGAGGTGGAGTTGCTTTATGTGATTCCCGATAAGTACTTGGATGCTTCGTACAATATTGTATTACAGTTAAACCCCTTGGGTCAGGCGGGAACAATGGTATTTGGAAAGACAAAAGATGGAGAGCGCATTGCGTTTTCTCCAACAGAAAATGTGAAAAATATTTTTATTGATGAACTGATAAAGCCGGAGGAGTAATTGATAGACATCAGAAAGGAATATAAGAAAATGAAAAGAACATTTTGTTTTGAAATATCCAGAGTTTTTCGATGCAGAGGATTTTTAGCGGCATTGGTGATTGGTATTGCAATTGCGATAGGACATTGGGTTCAGGAAGTTTTACCGTTGACCAAAAGCCTTTCAAAGCAGTTTTATTTAGAGTATCCGATGCTGCCTCCTCCAGATATCTGGTCATACTGGATTGGAGGAGGAAATACAGGTTATTCCTATTTCCTTTTTCTGATTCTTCCAATTTTGAGCGTTCTTCCGTTTGCAGACTCCTTTTTTACAGATGTGAAAGGGCATTTTATTATAGAAATTTGTACAAGGACAAATCGGAAGTATTATTTTTTGAGTAAATATCTGGCGACATTTTTAGCCGGAGGAATGGTATCGATATGTCCATTTATTTTAAACTTGATTCTGACTGCAACAGTGTTGCCGGGCATGAAAACGGAAGCAGCTGCATATACCACATTATTTGTCCCGAAAAGTTCAATGGAAAACTTATTTTTTGAACATCCACTGCTATATACCGCAATATCCTTGGAGATGATTTTTATATTTTGTGGTTGCCTTGCTACGATAGCGTTATTCGTCGGATTCTATACGAATTATAGATTTTTGGTTCTAGTTTCACCATTTTTAGTAGTACTTTTTTTCTCTTCTCTTTCTTTATTGTTAGGAAAAGAATCCTGGCAGATGTCCAATTTTTTACATCCCGGATATAATATGCCAAGAATCCTGCCATTTATTGTATTAACACTGCTATTATTTTTGGTTTCGGTTTATGAATTTATAATAAGAGGAAGAAAAGATGATATCTATTAAAGAGAGAAAAAGAGTTCATATAGTCGGGCAGAAATGGAGCTATTTTTTATTGCATATATTGTTTGTTATATTGATAGCTTTTTCGTATTCACATGATATAAATACTTTTTTACAGAATAATTATGAAGTTGGGATGTCTTTTACAGATGCGCTTGTACTGCATCTGAATCTTCTGATTCAACAACCATGGTGGTATGTTTTACTTCTGCTGATGATAACATTGAGTCTGAGAAATGATTTTTTGATAATGTATCTGATACGTTATAAAAACAGGGTAGAATTATGGAAAGAACAAATGCGAAGGATTGTAGTTTTTGCAACAGAAAATGTTACATTATATATCTTCTTAGTGTGGTTTTTTGGTGTGGGATACTTACAGTCGGTATACAACTGGAATCAGTCGGATTCGATATTTGCATTGTCCCAGAATACAATCTTGAATTTTGGATGTCTTCTTGTATTGTTCTGTATAGTGGCCAGCTACTTTGTTTTGAACATAATTGTGATGCTGTTGTATTTATTGATATTTTGGAATGTTAAAAGTGTGGCAGCATCATGGCTGGTTGTACTGACAATCTTTGTGGTTGAGAAATATATATTTAAAACAGACTTGCTTTTCGGCTTTGCTTCCAATAACTACATGTACTGGATGGAAGGAACAATTTTTATTCGACTGGTGGTATTACTTGTAATCATTT
>CASERA010000150.1 GCA_949290175.1 uncultured Ruminococcus sp. | reverse complement strand
GCAGTGCTTATTATTCTTGTTGCTTTTGCACTGTTGGCAGGAAAGAATTTTCTGAAGCAAGAAAATAAGATGGGTATCGATCCAAATGCATCTGATTATACATCGGAATTGAAACGTCCCGAAAACATTGGAAATTCAGAGATAATGGTACCGGGGTATGGGACATTCACAATACAAAAAGGCAGTGATACAATTGATACAATTTTGTTTAATCCTGAAGGTAATCCGTGTTTTTTCAAGTTCACGCTTGTAGAGAAAGATACAAATAATATTCTGTACGAGAGTCAGCTTGTTCCACCAGGACAGGGGGTTTCGTCTATCAAATTAAATAAGACCTTTGATGAGGTGGGAAGATATAATATGGTTTTAAAATTTCAATCAATAGATTTGAAAAATACCAATATTAGTTATAACGGGTCAGATGAAGAGGTGGTTTTAAATGTAGTGGAATCATAAGGGGGATATAATTGTGAGAAAAGCAAAACGAGTTGGGATACTTATTCTGGTATGTATTGTGGTATTTAGTAATATACAAATTGGGAATATAGTACATGCTATGGAACATGGGAAAGAAAAATTTATATCAACTTCTGTCACCTACAATGAGGATGAAACACAGGCAAGTATTCAGTTTGTAATGGATAGTGTAGATGAAAAAAAATATGAAATTACATCCATTACATTAGATAAAGATGGAAGTGTTGTTTATGATAAAGAAACACCTATAGAAGAACCATCTAATGATGCGATAACATATGAGGTGTCAGAAAATGGAAGTTATAGTTTTACTGTAAAGTATGTGGAAAAGCAGGAACGAAGTACAGAAGTTGAGGAAGATGAAATAGTACCGGAAGTTGCTTCTCAGGAGGAACGAAGTACGAATGTGACTGTAGAGATAGATGGGATAAATACGAATACAACGGATGGCGATAGCGTGGGATCCAATATGGATTTAAAAAATGATTTTGTTATGCATTCAATAGTTTCACGTCCAAATGGAGACGGCTATGAAAGTGAAGATGTAACAGAAAAAATGTCAGCTTATGTCGGGGAATGTGGCATGCAAACATTGAGAGGTGATGTTGGAAGCCCAGATTTTTGCTTTCAGATAACAACTTTAACATGGAACGAGCCAGTTAGCTTTCAGCGCAGTTTTGAGCTAACTGGAGAGGTTCAGATTAGTGATGATGATGCAAAGTTAGGTCTGGGTGCTGGATTAATATTTGCTTTTCATAATGGAGAGGAGATTCCATTTGTTGAGGCAAAGTCGGCAAATCGGTTTGGTCTATATGCTAAAACAGCCCAAGATAGTGGTGGAATCAAGTCTGGTCTAGTGGCAGAAATTGATAATGTGGATGATCCTGTATCGGAAGGAGTCGGAGATCATGGAAGAGGAGTGGATGGACCTCATATAGTTGCACAATCAGTGTTTAATGGAATAATATCTCAAAAGCAGCTGACATATCTTCCAAAAGGCAGAACATCTCTCGCCGGTAAGCATAAATTTAAAATAACTTTTAAAAAGGAGACAAGGACCGGGGGGCTTTCAATTGAAATTCCAGATTTAGGAGTAAAGTCGGAGGAGAAGATTCCAGTAGGTAGCAGGGTTTTCACTGATTGGCAACATGTATATATGACAATTGCTGCGGCTGGAGGAGTGGAGGGAGGAAAGACGCGTCCAAATTCTGCTTTTTCACTTAGTGACTTTCAATATGATGATTTAGATGAGTCATGTATTATGAAAGTTACACATGAAATAAATGGTGCAGGTAAGAGAAACATACCGGTTAATGAAGAGTATGCAGGCGGAATTACAAGCGATACTATCAACAATTTCATGGTTCCAAAGAAAGAAGCGACAGTAGAGTTAGAATTCAAAAATAAAAAAATCGTACCATATGAGATATGCGATGAAATTTATCTGGACGAGTTAACCCCAGCAAAGATTGTAGGACCGATAGAGTATAAGACAACTGGGGACTATTTTCCTTATTATGATGAAGGAACCCAATGGGATGCAAGTACACCTATAAAGATTCGATATCCAGAAAATGGTAAGACATTGAAAGTTAGATTTCGTATAAAATTACCCGATGACTATGATTGGGATGTATCAGAAGGAACATTACCGTTGACTAAAATATGTATTTCTAGTCATGTTACTTCGATTTCTATGTGCAAAAAACTATCAATAGCAGTAAAGCCAAAGACCCAGACTTCACTTAAGGATGTAAGGGATTGTGTTGGAAAGGGAAATGGAAAATATACTTTTTCAGACCTCTGTAAAGATAAGGTAGCTGCCAGAACATATGAGGATAGTCAATGGCATCCGTTTCCCGATGTAGGCAAGTATGGTATGGAACAAGTATCCACGTTCTATTATATAGATGAGAATGGAAAAAAGAGTGAAATCAGCAAAGAAGAATTTGAGTCTCATTCATTACTAGGTGAGAAGGAAACAGGAGTCTATGCCTATGGAGTTGGTGTTCGGGATAGCAGGCGTTCCTCGCAAGATTCATATACATTACAATCAGATTTAAAATATGGAAGAGTTTTTTTAAGTAAAGATGATAGAAACGTTGATCACGGTGTGTACAAAGATGGATATATAATGCTTGCAAATGAGTCAATGGTTGATTTAAAAACAACCAAGATAGTAGGGGATTTGAGTGATGCTACAAAACTAAGAGATTATTTAGTAAATCAGCTTTCTATTAAAGGTAAACGTCAAATCCTCCGCCCCTCATAAGTCATGCGCCGCTGTTGTTCATTGGCGGCGCTTACTGTAACATTCAGCCGGAAGTTCT
>CASERA010000149.1 GCA_949290175.1 uncultured Ruminococcus sp. | reverse complement strand
CACATCCTTCTTTCCCGTCAGGTTAACGTTCCGTACATCGTTGTATTCATGAACAAATGTGATATGGTAGACGATGAAGAACTTCTTGAATTAGTAGAAATGGAAATCCGTGAACTCCTGAACGAGTATGAATTCCCAGGAGATGATACTCCGGTTATCCAGGGATCTGCTCTGAAAGCTCTGGAAGATCCAAGCGGAGAATGGGGAGATAAAATCATGGAACTGATGGATGCTGTTGATGCATGGATTCCAGATCCACAGCGTGATACAGACAAACCGTTCCTGATGCCAGTTGAGGACGTATTCTCTATCACAGGACGTGGTACAGTTGCTACAGGTAGAGTAGAGCGTGGAACACTTCATGTATCTGACGAAGTTGAAATCGTTGGTATTCATGAAGACGTTAAGAAAACAGTTGTTACAGGAATCGAAATGTTCCGTAAACTTCTTGATGAAGCACAGGCTGGAGATAACATCGGAGCTCTTCTTCGTGGTGTTCAGAGAACTGAAATCGAAAGAGGTCAGGTTCTTATCAAACCAGGCAGCGTAACATGCCACAAGAAATTTACTGCTCAGGTTTACGTTCTGACAAAAGATGAAGGTGGACGTCATACACCATTCTTCAACAACTACAGACCACAGTTCTACTTCAGAACAACTGATGTAACAGGTGTTTGTGAACTGCCAGAAGGAACAGAAATGTGCATGCCTGGAGATCACGTAACAATGACAGTTGAACTGATCCACCCAGTAGCTATGGAAGAGGGTCTTGGATTCGCTATCCGTGAAGGTGGACGTACAGTAGGATCTGGTAAAGTTTCTAAAATCATTGAGTAATTTTAGACTTACTGATATCTTATAAATAGAATACCCGGCAAGCTCAGGCTTACCGGGTATTTTTCTATATATACTGAAATAGAGTTATAAACGAACATGTATAAGGAGACCATATTATGAAAATTGGAATTGGAAATGACCATTCAGCGCTGGAATTAAAAGCAGAGATTATAGAATTTTTAAAAGAAAAGGGACATGAAGTCGTAGATTTTGGAACAAAAAGTTCAGAAAGCTGTGATTATCCAAAATATGGAGAAGCAGTAGGACGTGCAGTTGCAGCGAAAGAAGTAGACTGTGGTATTTTGATTTGTGGAACAGGGCTTGGAATCTCTCTGGCAGCAAACAAAGTGAAAGGCGTACGAGCAGCAGTATGCAGCGAGCCATTTACTGCAAAGATGTCCAGAGCTCATAATAACTGTAATGTTTTGGCATTCGGTGCACGTGTTGTTGGGGCAGAGCTTGCAAAGATGATTGTAGAGGTTTGGCTGGATACAGAATTTGAAGGCGGACGCCACCAAAGACGTGTAGATATGATTATGGATATTGAGAACGGAGAAGAATAAAAATATACTTTTGCAGGAAAGGGACATATGTTTGCTTCGGTAGGAGCGGCATGTGTCCCTTTCGTTTATAAGCAATCTCTCTAATGTTCTACTTGTGCAAGCAAGTCTTCCAGTACATCTTCTACGGAATCTGTCACATACGTAGAATAACAGGAGATTCCGGGCGCAGCGTTGGACATTGAATAACTTGTTCCGGCAAGCTGCAGCATTTCTACGTCATTGTATTGATCGCCGAATGCCATGCATTCTTCAGGTTTTACATGGAATAAGTCCATTAAATGCCGGAGAGCAGTTCCTTTGTTACTTCCCGGTGCAAGAAAATCAATCCAGATATTACCCGAGGTTACGATTTTGATTTCAGAACCAAACATGTCCTGGAGATACTTTAAATATTGATTGATAGTATGAGGATTATCCTGCATACTGCAGATGGCAATTTTTAGAATCGGGCCTTCTACATTCCGGACATCGTCAACAATCTGCGTAGTATTTTGCATAATATTTACGATATGGTTAACAAATTCAGGAACATTATTTTCAATAAAGCAGCAATCGTCACGAGAAACAACAACCTCGAAATGTTTCTGCTTTTTAATTTCACATAGGATACGGGAAGCAAGTGTATCATCAATTGTGGAACGGGAAACAACTTTACCCTGATGTACGCAGATTGATCCATTCTCTGCAATGAAAGAGATTTTATCTTTGATAGGGGCAAAGAGCCGTTTTTGATTGTCATACTGTCGTCCGCTGGCAGATACAAAATGAATGCCACAATCAGAAAGTTTAGAAATCAGTTTAAGTGCCCGGGGAGTCAGTTCTTGAGCCTCTCCCTGGAGAAGTGTGCCGTCCAAGTCGCTTGCTACTAATTTTATCATGAAATATGTCCTCCAATTTTTTATTTCAACATGGATACTGAAAATGCTCAGTCATCTGAATTATGTATTTCTTATATTTTACATGAAAATATAAGCTTTGTATAGACTATCTGGTGAATCAGAAGAAACAGAAGTTGTGGGGCGTAATAGTCTTAGATGAAGAAAATTGTTGTAACTGAAACAAGAAAAGAATATAATAAAAGTGTTGGTATAAGGAAAGCCAATACGGGAAATGAAAATAAAAGAAAATAAGAGGGAGATATATGGGAAAATATTTTGGTACAGATGGATTTAGAGGTGAAGCAAACGTTGTTCTGACAGTAGAGCATGCATTTAAAGTTGGACGTTATCTGGGATGGTATTTTGGCAAAGAAAAGAAGGCCAGAATCGTTATAGGAAAAGATACAAGAAGAAGCAGTTATATGTTTGAATATGCTCTGGCATCCGGACTGACAGCATCAGGAGCAGATGCATATCTTCTGCACGTAACAACAACTCCTAGCGTATCTTATGTGGTAAGAACAGAAGATTTTGACTGTGGAATTATGATTTCTGCAAGCCATAATCCATTTTATGATAATGGAATCAAGATTATTAACAACCAGGGACATAAGATTGAAGCTGAGGTTGAATCCCAGATTGAGGCGTATATCGATGGGGAGATAGAAGAACTTCCTTTAGCAACAGGCGAGTATATTGGAAGAACCGTTGACTATGCAGCAGGAAGAAATCGTTATATGGGCCATTTAATTTCTCTGGCAACTCGTTCTTTTAAAGATATGAAAATCGGTCTGGACTGTGCAAATGGAAGTGCTTCGGGTATTGCAAAAAGCGTTTATGATGCATTGGGAGCAAAAACATATGTAATCAGCAATGAGCCTGATGGAGTGAATATTAATACAAACTGTGGTTCCACACATATTGAGCAACTCCAGAACTTTGTGAAAGAAAATCATTTAGATGTGGGATTTGCTTATGACGGAGATGCTGACAGATGTATTGCAGTGGATGAGAACGGTAATGTTGTAGATGGTGATTTCATTCTGTATGTCTGTGGAAAGTATCTGATGGAGCAGGGAAAACTGGCAGGAAATACAATTGTAACAACGATTATGTCAAACCTGGGACTTTATAAAGCTTGTGACAAGATTGGCATGAACTATGAACAGACAGCAGTCGGAGATAAATATGTGTATGAAAACATGATGAAAAATGGGTTTGTACTTGGCGGAGAACAGTCCGGGCATATTATTTTCAGCAAGCATTCCAGGACAGGAGATGGGATTCTGACCTCCTTAATGCTGATGGAAGTTATTATGGAGAAAAAGCAGTCATTGGCAAAGCTGTGTGAAGAAGTGAAGATTTATCCGCAGCTTTTAAAGAATGTTCGTGTTACGGATAAAAAGACAGCACTTGACAATCGGGCAGTACAGAAAGTTGTGGAGGATGTTGCGGAAGCACTTGGAAATGATGGACGTATTTTAGTAAGAGAAAGTGGCACAGAGCCGGTAATTCGCGTGATGGTAGAAGCAGCAACGGATGAAACTTGTGTGCAGTATGTAAATCAGGTAATTCAGGTGATGGAGGCAGAAGGGCTGGCCGTATAAAAGTTCAGAAATGCATATTTGACAGTAAATTCTTCAGAATCAGTAGAAAATACAGTACAGAAAAACGTCGATTTCGAATTAGAAATCGGCGTTTTTTGATAGCAGTCTATTAGAGATAAGGCGGATTATGCGTCAGGTACTTACAATAACAGTAGGGTACCCCGCACGTTTTAAAGTTTGTTCCATATTGGCAGCATCCTCCAGTAAAACATAATTGCCTACACGAATCCTGTATAGTCCGTCGGCATCAATGATATAAGCAGGGAAATCCTGTTCCAGAAGTTCCTGGAGAAGCTGATCTGCATACCGCCTATTACGGAATGCACCCACTTGAACTTCGTATCCCGGAGACTCAATTTGATGGCTCTCTTCCAGGGTATCCAGGATGCCGTTTGCAATTGCCTGGGCGATATATTCAAAGCTTTCATCAAAGAGCATGTTGTCAGTATCCGAATTTATAAATCCAACTTCAACGAGAACAGCAGGCATTTTTGTACGTTTCAGTACTACCAAATTAGGTCGTGCTTTCACGCCCAGATTTACAAAACCGATTGTTTCAAGCTGTTCATTGATATTTTCTGCCATCTGCAGTTTAATGCCGGATTTGTCGTATACAAGAGATTCTACACCTGAGGCGGCGTTATCTGTCGGAAAAGAGTTTCGGTGAATAGAGATAAAAAAATCAACATTTGCGTTGTTTGCCTCCATTGCCTTCTGGTATGGAGAGTCATAAATATCGGTAGTACGTGTATATTGTACATCCAGACCGTTATTTTCCAGAATTTCACCAACTGCAAGTGTCAGCCTTAAGGCATCATCTTTTTCTTGTCGTCCGTTGTAGACTGCACCGGGATCCCGCCCGCCATGTCCGGCGTCTAGCATTATTGAATAGGGCATATGTTCGTTCTATCCTTTCACATTGTTATGTAATAGAATATGCAGAAGGACAGATGAGTGTTCTTAAAACAGTTTGTCAATCAGTTCTTCTGTTACATGATGGTACATCTGCTCTCCGATTTTCATGTTTGGTCCTTTGGGACACTGTTTAAAGCATTTTTGTGTCCGAAGGAGATACTGCCCATCTTTTGTTACTTCCCCCTGTCTAATTCCCAGCTTTTTCTCCAATTTTTTTAAAATAGCTGCAGAGTTACGGCTGGAGCAGGTACTTCCGCTGCAAACAATGATTTCTTCTTTATACTTCTGACTGCAAAGACTTGGATACAGCTTGATTATTGTATCAATTAGTGCGGGGTTTACCTGCATGATATCAGCAATACATGCTTTGGCATCATTTGGGATACAGCCGAATAATTCCTGGGTTTCTCTGAGAAACTCTACGAGCACAGTCTGGTCGCCAGGAGTATTCTGGTCTTTGTAATATTGTGCCGCTTCCTGAAATTCAGGACTGAAATCTTTTAAATCTTTCATCTTTTAAATCCTTTCTAAATTACCTCTTTGATATTTCACTCTATGTGAACACATTATAAGAGGGAAGATGAAAATCTGCAAGAAGATTTGTGAAAGTGTGGATATACAGGAATGGATAATCTGTTTTGGGTATAGGAAATAATTATAATACAGTATACAAAAAGAGAATTTTACATACCGAATTAATTTAGGCTATAATGAATCCATCAAATAAAGCAGGAGGAAATAGATATGAGCAAGGCAAAAGCACCATTTCGATTTGATATTGTAGGAAGTTTTTTAAGACCGGAAGAATTAAAAACAGCACGGAGGGAATTTTCTGAGGGGAAGATTACAGAAAAAGAATTGAAGGAAGTTGAGGACAGAGCAATTGAAGAACTAATTGCAAAACAGAAGCAGGCAGGTCTTCCTGTGATTACGGATGGAGAGTTTAGAAGAAGCTGGTGGCACCTTGATTTTATGTGGGGATTAAACGGAGTAGAAAAAGTAGAATGTAAGCAGGGATATCAGTTTAACGATGAAGAAACAAGGGCAGAGTCATGTGCTGTAATTGGCAAAATTACCGGAGAAAATCATCCATTTGTTGAGCATTTCAAATTCGTAAAAACGTTTGAGGATGAAACTGTAACTGCAAGGCAGACAATTCCGGCTCCGGCTCAGTTTCTGGCAGAGCTTCAGAGAAATACAGGAAAGAATCCTACCTCAGCGGTGTATCCGGATGAGGAAGTATTAATTCAGGATATTGCGGCTGCATATCGTCAGGTGATTCTGGAGCTTTATGAGGCCGGATGCCGAAATGTGCAGTTGGATGATTGTACATGGGGAATGTTTTGTGACACAAGATATTGGGAAGAACGGCAGCAGAAAGCTGTAAATCTTCAGACCATCGCAAAACAGTATGTGATAGTAAATAATCTGGCAGTCGCAGAGCTTCCGGAAGATTTGGTGGTAACAACGCATGTATGCCGTGGAAATTATCACTCTACATGGGCGTCCAGAGGGGGATATGGACCGATTGCTCCGATTCTGTTTGATAAGGAGAATGTAGAGGCATTTTATTTAGAGTATGATGATGAACGTTCTGGAAATTTTGAGCCTCTAAAATATGTGTCCGGAGATAAAAAAGTTGTACTGGGGCTGATTACGACAAAATCGCCAGTATTGGAGAACAAGGAAGAAGTGATATCCCGGATTCGTGAGGCAGAGCAGTATGTGCCGCTTGAAAGACTGTGTTTAAGTCCACAATGTGGATTTGCTTCTACGGAAGAAGGTAATTGCCTGACAGAGGAAGAACAGTGGAAAAAGTTGGAACTGGTAAGAGAGATTTCAGAGGAAGTCTGGGGAAAATAAATTAAAATCCCGCCCACTATGTGAAAAATACGGTACAAAGTTCTGTACTGCAGCAACCACACAGCGGGCGGGATTTATATTAATATTCTTTTTTCGCTATTCTTCCCCATTACTGTTTTTCAGCATTTCTTCATGGGGAAGATATAGATGAACGGCTTCTATTCGGTTTTTATCCAGTTTCTCTACAACAAGATGAATACCGTATTCAGTGATGACTTCATCTCCTACTTCGGGAAGCCTGTCCAGATGTTCGATAATGAATCCACCCAGGGAATCATAATCTTCAGATTCAAATTTTAAATCCAGTCGATCATTCAAATCATCCAGATTCATAGAGCCTTCTATAATGTATTCCCGCTCATTAATTTTCTGAATCAAATCTTCTTCATTCTCATCATATTCGTCACGAATCTCACCTACAATCTCCTCCAGAATATCTTCCAGAGTAATGATACCGGCCGTTTCTCCATATTCATCCAGTACGATTGCAATATTAAATTTAGCATCACGCATCTCTACAAGAAGTTCGGAAATATTTTTATACTCATAAGTAAAATAAGCCTCCCGTAAGATATTGCGTACACTGAAATTTTCCCTGTTATCGAACAAAAGAAGGTCTTTCATATTAATTGTTCCGATGATATTATCGGTTGTTTCTTCATAGACTGGAAGTCTTGTAAATTTATCCTCTTTATAAAGTGCAATTAATTCTTCATAAGAACTGTTGACATCTGCAAATATTACGTGCACCCGGGGAACCATGACATCTTTTGCTTTTGCAGATCCGAAATCAAACACGTTGTAAATCATTTCCTTTTCTCCGGATTCAATTACCCCATCCTCATGACTGACATCTACAATGGTACGAAGCTCATCTTCGGTCATCAGATTGTTTCTGGCATCCGGGTCCACCCGAAGAAGAAACATAAATGCTCTGGAAAAAACATTGATAATAAAAATAACAGGTGTCATAACTGCCATAAAAATGCGTATAATCGGAATATAGTGAAGAGAAACTCTTTCAGCATGGACTGTTGCATAGTTCTTCGGGGTGATTTCACCAAATACAAGAATGGCAACTGTCAATATAGCAGTTGCGATACTGACCATATAACCTCCGAATGAATAGGCAAGCGTTGCTGATAAAGAGGATGCTGAAATATTTACGATATTATTACCAATCAGGATGGCGCTCAACATCTTGGATGAGTGGTTTTCTGTAATATCCAGTACCATGGCAGCACGTTTGTTGCCATCATCGGCGAGAGAACGCATCCTGATTTTATTTACCGTCATCAGTGCTGTTTCGGCAGATGAGAAAAATGCCGATAATAAAAGCAATATAATTAATATAATAAATTCGATAGTATCACTCGAGTCCAAGGGACTGTTCACTCCTTTAGCATTTATTAATTTTTATATACATACTCAATAAATATACATCATTTTAGATGAATTTGCAAGTAGAGTGGGGGCCGGATCAATGCTGAAAGTACGCTTTACTTTGCAGGAAGGTTGTTGTATGATGAGGGAAGAAGAAATTCAAAAGAAATGGAGAATTGTATGGATTTATATAAAGAATTATGCAGCATACTGGAGAGTGAGAATGTGCTGAGAGAGGAGCCGATGAGCAAACACACCACATTCCGTATTGGCGGCCCGGCAGATTATTTTGTTACACCTCAAAATGAAGAACAAGTCAGAGATATTATACTCTTGTGTCAGAAGGAAGAAATCCCGTACTACATATTGGGAAATGGCAGCAATCTTCTGGTAGGAGATAAAGGGTACCGCGGAGTTGTGATTCAAATTTATAAGAAGATGAATCAGATTCGAGTAGAAGGAACAAAGGTTTATGCAGGTGCAGGAGCGCTTCTTTCTAAAATTGCCGCAGCAGCTCTGGCGGAAAGCTTGACTGGTTTTGAATTTGCTTCCGGTATTCCAGGAACGCTGGGTGGAGCGGTTATGATGAATGCCGGAGCCTATGGCGGAGAGATGAAGCAAGTGTTGGAAAGTGCAAGGGTGCTGACTTCAGAAGGGGAAGTTCTGACGTTGACATTGGATGAACTGAATATGGGATATAGAACCAGTGTAGTGGCGAAAAAAGGGTATACAGTATTGGGAGCAGTGATTGCTTTGGAAAAAGGAAATGAGACCGAAATTCGTGCCTGCATGGAGGACTTAAAAAACAGGAGGGTGACCAAGCAGCCTTTGGAATACGGGAGTGCAGGAAGTACGTTTAAACGTCCGGAGGGATATTTTGCAGGAAAGTTAATTCAGGACAGCGGATTGCAGGGCTTCTCCATTGGAGGGGCACAGGTTTCGGAGAAACACTGTGGATTCGTTATCAACAAAGGCAATGCGACAGCAGCAGATGTTACAGCACTGATTGAACATGTTCAGAATACGGTAGAAGAGAAATTTGGAGTACGTTTGGAAACAGAAGTGAAACGGATAGGAGAATTTTAAAGATGAGATTTGTCATTGTTACCGGAATGTCGGGAGCAGGAAAATCAACAGCATTGAAGATGTTGGAAGATATGGGGTATTTTTGTGTGGATAATCTTCCGATACCACTGTTACCCAGATTCGCGGATATGCTGGCAACACCGGATACAGAGATTAATCAGGTCGCGCTCGGAATTGATGTGCGGGGCGGTCAGGCATTTACCGGGCTGGAACAGTACTTAAAAGAGTTGGACTCCAGCGGAATTCATTATGAAATTTTATTTCTGGACGCAGGAGATGATGTGTTGCTGAAGCGCTATAAAGAAACACGCAGACAGCACCCGTTGGGCGGAACAGGTCATATTGACAGAGGGATTGCAAAAGAAAGGGAGAAAATCGCCTTTTTAAAAATGCAGGCGACGTATATTCTGGATACCAGTAAGATGTTGACAAGGGAACTCAGGCTGGAACTGGAAAAGATTTTTGTAGAAGGAAAGGATTTCAAAAACCTGTATATTACAGTGATGTCCTTTGGATTTAAGTATGGGATTCCGCAGGATGCAGACCTTGTTTTTGATGTACGTTTTTTGCCGAATCCATATTATATAGAGGATTTGCGTCCGAAAACAGGTAATGAAGAAGAAGTCCGGGATTATGTGATGCAAAGTGAAAAAGCACAGGTATTTCTTATGAAACTGCGGGAAATGATGGATTTTCTAATTCCAAATTATATTTTGGAAGGAAAGAATCAGCTTGTAATTGCAGTCGGATGTACTGGTGGAAAGCACCGTTCTGTAACACTTGCAAATGCCCTGTACCAGTTTTTGGAAACCCGGGAAAGTTATGGGGTACGTATTGAACACCGTGATATTGGGAAAGATGCAATAACAAAGGCGAAATAGGAGTCAGGATATGTCATTTTCGGGTAACGTGAAAGAAGAACTTTCGCAGCAGTGGAATACGGCAAGGCATTGTCAGATTGCAGAAACGGCTGCGCTGATAAGTATATGTGGTTCTGTTACAATTAATAGTTTTAATCAGTATGGTATAAAAATACACACAGAAAACCTAGCTGTTGCAAGAAAGGTCTTTACATTAATTAAAAAAACATTTAATATAGAAGCTGATATCTCTATCAGAAGAAATATAGAGAAACAAAGCGTGTCTTATTCAGTAATTATAAGACAGCACAAAGATGCACTTCGTGTTCTTCAGGCAACAAAGCTTTTAGAAGAGCATAAAGGCGGATTTGAAGAGTTTCATATTGTCAGCCCGCTTGTGATACAACAGCCGTGTTGCCGTCGCGCTTTCTTAAGGGGTGCATTTCTGGGAGCAGGTTCAATGAGTGATCCGAATAAATCGTATCATTTTGAGATTGTCTGTTCTTCGGAGAAGATGGCAAAGCAGATTCAAGGGTTGATCTGCGGATTCTCTATGGATGCAAAAATCGTCCGAAGGAAGAAGACGTATGTAGTATACTTGAAAGAGGGGTCTCAGATAGTAGATATTCTGAACATCATTGAAGCGCATGTTGCTCTGATGGAACTGGAGAATGTCCGGATACTAAAAGAGATGCGCAATACTGTAAATCGTAAGGTAAACTGTGAGACTGCCAACATTAACAAAACGGTGTCCGCAGCGGTAAAACAGCTGGAAGATATTACATATCTCAGGGATACGATAGGTTTTGGAAAACTGTCAGACGGATTAGAAGAAATCGCACTTGCACGGATTTCTCATCCAGATGCGACATTGAAAGAGTTAGGGGAACTCTTATCGCCGCCCGTCGGTAAGTCTGGTGTAAACCACAGGCTTCGCAAATTGAGCGACTTGGCAGAAAAGGTAAGGCAAAGCAAGGAGGATTATTATGATTGAAACACCGGTTGTTGTAGGACATGAAGATGGAATTGAGGGCAGACCAATCGCCCTTCTGGTGCAGGAAGCCAGCCAGTATGCAAGCAGGGTATACATCCAGGTAGATAACAAGAAAATTAATGCCAAAAGTATCATGGGAATGATGAGTCTGGCATTGCAGGAAGGTGACAAGGTCACTGTTGTTGCAGAAGGCGAAGATGAGGAAAAAGCAGCTGAAGGAGTTAAAAGCTTTTTAAAAAAGACAAAATAAAATAACAGAATATAAAGGGGGCTGTGCAAAAGCACAGCCTTTTTAATAAATAAAGGAGGTGCTGTTGTATGAGGAAAATGTTGTTTATATATAATCCGAATGCAGGAACAGGTGTGTTAAAGCCAAAGTTGTCAGATGTATTGGATATTTTTGTAAAAGCCGGATATGAGGTGACGGTATATCCAACACAGAGATATCATGATGCAATGGAAAAAGTGGAATCTTATACAGAAGACTATGACGTAGTCGTATGCAGCGGCGGGGACGGAACACTGGATGAAGTTGTGTCTGCAATGGCAAGGCGGGAAAACAGAGTACCAATTGGCTATATTCCAACCGGTACGACAAATGATTTTGCCAATAGCCTGCATATTTCCAGGGATTTGCTGGAAGCGGCTGATACGGCAGCAAATGGAGTGCCGTTTCCATGTGATGTTGGAATGTTCAATGATGATTATTTTGTATATATTGCAGCGTTTGGGCTGTTTACCGACGTTTCTTATGAGACGAAGCAAAGCATGAAGAATGTGCTGGGACATTTAGCTTATGTGCTGGAGGGAACAAAGCGTCTGTTTAATATTCCGTCCTATCATATTAAAATTACCCATGATGGGAAAGAAGTGGAAGACGATTTTGTATATGGGATGGTGACCAATTCCCGGTCTGTCGGAGGTTTCAAAGGTATTGTCGGCAGGGAAGTTGTGTTTGATGACGGAGAATTTGAGGTAACATTGATTAAAACTCCAAAAAATCCGATTGAACTGAATGAAATCATTGCCGCGCTGTTGATTAAGCAGATAGATTCTAAGCATATGTATTCTTTTAAATCAAGCCATGTGACGTTTGAAGCCATTGAGAAAATCCCATGGACACTGGATGGAGAGTTTGGAGGACAGCATGATTATGTGAAAATCCATAACTGGAAGCAGGGAATATGTATTATGGTAAAAGACGAAATGATACAGCAGCTTTCCATTAAAGGCAGGATTGAGAATACAGAACTTTTAACACCGGACGAGGAAAAAAAGACTGAAGAGTAGGGAAAATAAAAAATTAAATAAAAGTGAAAAAAGTTCTTGCATATTTGTGAGAGGTGTTGTATAATAAAATTCGCTTGTGAGACATGTGAATTACATGGAAGCAACAGTATGGCTCCATGGTCAAGCGGTTAAGACGCTAGCCTCTCACGCTGGAATCAGGGGTTCGATTCCCCTTGGAGTCACTAAACATAGTCCTGGAAATGCTGTAAGTACAGTGTTTCTGGGATTTTTCTTTACCCTGTTAAAAAAATGGGGCAAAATACCTTTTGACCCCAACATCATAAATTTTAAGAGGCACCTTATCGTGAATGGCAGGGTGCTTCTTTTCGTATCATCTGAAAAAGGTGTAATCTTGTGATGAACAGATAACAAATAAATTTCCTTTTCTTTCCGTTTTATTGTAACAATTACAGATTGTCTTTTATTTTTGGATAAGCTATAATTAAGAACATAGAATGACAACCTAGATGTATGAGCCCCTGAGGACATGCAAAAAGAAGTGGAGGAGAAAATATGTTAGTATCAGCAACAGAAATGCTTCAGAAAGCAAAAGCAGGACATTATGCAGTTGGACAGTTTAACATCAATAACCTGGAGTGGACAAAAGCAATCCTGACAGCAGCAGAGGAATGCAAATCACCGGTTATCCTGGGTGTATCTGAAGGTGCAGGGAAATATATGACAGGTTACAAGACTGTTGTAGGAATGGTTAAGGGAATGATGGAAGAGATGAACATCACAGTTCCGGTAGCTCTTCATCTGGATCATGGAAGCTATGAGGGATGTATGAAGTGTGTGGAAGCAGGTTTTTCTTCCATTATGTTTGATGGTTCTCATTATCCAATCGAAGAGAATATCGCAAAGACAAAAGAATTGGTTGCAGTTGTAAAAGAGCATGGAATGTCTCTGGAAGCTGAAGTAGGTTCTATCGGAGGAGAAGAAGACGGTGTAATAGGTAAAGGTGAATGTGCAGATCCGGATGAATGTAAGATGATTGCAGATCTGGGAATCGATTTTCTGGCAGCAGGTATCGGAAATATTCATGGAAAATATCCAGAGAACTGGGAAGGATTAAGCTTCGAGACTCTGGATGCAATTCAGCAGAAAACAGGTGATATGCCTTTAGTTCTTCACGGAGGTACAGGAATTCCGGAAGATATGATTAAAAAGGCAATCAGCCTCGGAGTTGCAAAGATTAACGTAAATACAGAGTGCCAGATTGCTTTTGCAGAAGCAACACGTAAATATATTGAGGCAGGAAAAGATCTGGAAGGAAAGGGATTTGACCCACGTAAATTATTAAAACCAGGTGCAGATGCAATTATCGCAACTGTAAAAGAGAAGATGGAATTATTTGGATCAGTTGGAAAAGCAGAAGCATAATTCATATAATTTTTACTTGCCTTTTTCAAACAATTCATGTATACTATCACTCGTAGATGAGAACAAAGGCGTTCCAAGCATGCTTGGAATGCCTTTTTTGGAAATTAATACCTGATATGATAAAATAAGGGAGGTACTTTATGAGTGCAGAATTATTCAATGTAGCGGATATTTTTGGAGAGAATGTTTTTAATGATGCAGTAATGCAGGAACGTCTGCCTAAAAAGGTTTATAAAAATCTGAAAAAGACCATTGAAGAGGGCAAGGAACTGGATCTGGAAACCGCGGATGTTATTGCACATGAGATGAAAGAATGGGCAATAGAAAAGGGCGCTACACATTATACTCACTGGTTTTTGCCACTGACGGGTGTGACAGCGGAGAAGCATGATTCTTTTATTTCTGCACCGCTTCCAAGTGGAAAAGTATTGATGAGTTTTTCCGGAAAAGAATTAATTAAAGGGGAACCGGATGCTTCTTCTTTCCCATCTGGTGGTTTGCGTGCTACATTTGAAGCAAGAGGATATACAGCATGGGATTGTACTTCTCCTGCATTTGTAAGGCAGGACGCGGCAGGTGCAACACTGTGTATTCCTACTGCATTTTGTTCTTATACAGGAGAAGCACTTGATCAAAAAACTCCTCTGCTTCGCTCCATGGAAGCAATCAATGTTCAAGGGCTTAGACTGCTTCGCTTATTTGGAAATATGACCTCTAAAAAAGTGACACCATCCGTAGGGGTAGAGCAGGAATATTTTCTTGTAGATGCAGAAAAATTCCTTCAGAGAAAAGACTTGATTTATACAGGACGTACATTGTTTGGAGCAATGCCTCCCAAGGGACAGGAGTTGGATGACCATTATTTCGGAACCATCCGCCAGAGAATTGCAGCATTTATGCGCGATGTGAATATTGAGCTGTGGAAAGTGGGGGTATCTTCTAAGACACAGCACAATGAGGTGGCACCTGCACAGCATGAGCTGGCCCCGATTTATGCGGAAGCGAATATTGCGGTGGACCATAATCAGATTATCATGCAGACATTGAAACGTGTAGCATGCCAGCATGGTATGAAGTGTCTTCTCCATGAAAAACCATTTGCAGGAGTGAATGGTTCAGGGAAACATGATAACTGGTCACTTATTACAGATGATGGAATCAACATGCTGGATCCTGGAACAACACCGCATGAAAATATTCAGTTCCTGCTCGTATTGACCTGTATTTTAAAAGCAGTAAACAGACATGCGGATTTGCTTCGTGAATCTGCGGCTGATCCTGGGAATGATCACAGACTTGGTGCCAATGAAGCACCTCCGGCAATTATTTCTGTATTCCTTGGTGAACAGCTGGAAGACGTAATTCAGCAGTTAATCAGTACGGGAGAGGCAACACACAGCCTGACAGGAGGGAAACTGGAGACAGGAGTTAAGACACTTCCGGAGCTGACAAAAGATGCAACAGACAGAAACAGAACTTCGCCATTTGCATTTACAGGAAATAAATTTGAATTCCGTATGGTTGGCTCAAGAGATTCGGTTGCTTCTGTGAACATTGTGCTGAATACAATTGTGGCGGAGGCATTCTCAGAGGCATGTGATGTACTGGAAAAATCAGATGATTTCCAGAAAGCGGTACATGACTTAATCAAAGAATACGCCATTGAAAATCAGAGAATTATCTTCAATGGAGACGGATATTCTGAAGCGTGGGTGGAAGAAGCCGAAAGACGCGGACTGCCGAATATTAAGTCTATGGTAGAGGCAATCCCGGCAGTTGTTACAGATAAGGCAGTGTCATTATTTGAAAAGTTTGGTGTATTTACAAGGGCAGAGCTGGAGTCTCGTGCGGAAATTGAATATGAGAGTTATGCAAAGGCAATCAATATTGAAGCTCGTACAATGATTGATATGGCAGGCAAGCAGTTTATTCCGGCAGTGATTAAATATACAAAGACTCTGGCAGATACTGTAATTGCAGTAAAAGGAGCAGGTGCAGATGCAACTGTGCAGGCAGAAATACTGGCTGATATTTCAGCACTTCTTAAGGAGACAAAAGAAGCACTTGCAGCACTTGAAAAAGTAACAGCAGAAGCAGCAGCCAAAGAAGATGGTGCAGATAAAGCGAACTTCTACCACAGTGCAGTTGTACCGGCAATGGAAGCACTTCGTACTCCGGTTGACAAACTGGAAATGATCGTGGATAAGGAAGCATGGCCGATGCCTTCTTATGGAGATTTGATTTTTGAAGTGTAACAGTCGAAAGTAGATTGAATAAAAGACGGATAACAGATAAAATGAGGGTATCCCTTGAGTTGTTTTAAACTTTGGGAGCACCCTCATTTTACTTTTTATAGAATTGCAAATATAATAGTAGGGAATGAATTTAGAAAATACATCATGTGAGAAATGGTGAAGGGAGAATAAAATATGCAGACATCAACAGAATTGAAGAATTTATTAAACCGGATTGATCGAAAGAGTTATCCGGCATATAAAGATACAAAAGGAGACTATCAGTTTCCGGGATATGTTTTATCGATTGATCATGTACAGGGAGACCCGTTTGCATCTCCGTCAAAGGTCAGTATTCATATGAAGGGAGTGATGGCTGGTTTTCCAAAGGAGCTGTTTTCGACTCCCTGGCAGAAAACAGCGCTTCAGGACTATCTGACGAGACAGTTTGGACGGGCAGCAGAGCGGTTTGCTTTTAAGGCGAAAGGGTCTGGAAAGAGCGGAATCATTTCCGTCAGCCGATGCGGTCAGGAAATTCTGGAAAGAAGTGCCTGCCATATTGATTCAGAGAATGGTGATTTGCTGATGCGGCTGGAAATCGGATTTCCGGCAAACGGAAGAACGATTAATGCAAGAGAATTAATGAAGATATTGTTTGAATTTCTGCCGGAGTGTGTGGAAAAGTCTTTGTATTATAAAAACTGTGACCCCAAAAAAGTGAGAGCGGTATTTGAATTAGCAGGGGATCAGCATGCAATCCGCGAAATGCTTCCGGGGATGGGTCTGACGGCATTTGTAGCAAATGGCTCAATCCTGCCAAGGGAATCCGGGGTATCTTCACGTCCGATGAAAGCTGCAGTTTCGTTTCAGTCACCGAAAGAGCTGGAGGTAGAATTAATTCTTCCGTATAAAGGGAAAATAAAAGGAATGGGAATTAGAAAAGGAATTACTCTGATTGTGGGAGGTGGATATCACGGAAAATCTACACTCTTACAGGCACTGGAACTGGGAGTTTATGATCATATAGCCGGAGACGGAAGAGAATATGTGATTACTGATGATACAGCAATGAAGTTAAGAGCAGAGGATGGGCGAAGCATTAAACAAACTGATATTTCTATGTTTATCAATGATTTGCCCAATGGAAAAGATACGGTACGCTTTTATACCGAAGATGCCAGCGGAAGTACATCTCAAGCTGCCAATGTAGTGGAAGGTATTGAAGCAGGAGCCGGTTTAATGCTGATTGACGAAGATACCAGTGCAACTAATTTTATGATTCGAGATGAGTTGATGCAGCGGGTTATTCACAGAGATATGGAGCCGATTACTCCGTTTATTGAGAGAATCCGTGAGTTGTATGAGAAATATGGAATCTCTACAATTATTGTAGCGGGAAGTTCGGGAGCATATTTCCACATTGCCGACTGTATTATACAGATGGAGCGTTATGTTCCGAAAGATATTACGGAATTGGCGAAGAAAGAAGCGGAGGCATTTCCGATGCTGAGTGGTCCCAAAGAAAGTGCAAAAAAACCCGAATTTGGAAGAAGACCGGAGGTAGGCAGGGAGTTTAAAAGTGGTGATAGGATAAAAATGAAAACGATGGGACGAGAAGCAGTTTCCATCAACCGGGAGACCATTGATTTGCGGTATGTGGAGCAGATTGCAGACAGTGAGCAGGTGGCTGCACTTGGATATTGTGTAAGATATGCCCAGAGACATCTGCTGGATGGGAAAAAGACACTTCAGGAAGTGGCGGAACTTTTAGAAGAGAAGATAGATAAGGAGACACTGTCAGGACTATGCGAAAACAGTTCTTCTGTTTCAAATCTGGCACGGCCAAGAAAACAGGAAATACTGGCTTGTTTTAACCGTTATCGGGGATTGAAATTGTAGAAGAAATGAAAAGCGTATTATCAACTAGGAAAGGAGCTGCACATGCGATTTTTTCACTTATCAGATCTGCATATAGGAAAACAGCTGCATCAGTATAGTTTAAAAGAAGATCAGGAGCATATTTTAGGGGAAATTGTCGAATATGCGAAGCGGATGCGGCCTAATGCAATTGTGATCGCAGGGGATATTTATGATAAGTCTGTCCCTTCGGCGGAGGCAGTTAGTATTTTTGATGATTTTCTTACCAGGCTGGCAGAATTGGAGCCGGTCATTCCGGTTTTGATTATCAGTGGAAACCATGATTCCGCACAGCGCCTGGATTATGCCAGTAAAATTCTGGGGAGACAGGAAATTTATATTGCAGGAAAAGTACCGCAGAATGCACAGGAACATATAAAAAAGGTGACTTTGAAAGATGAATATGGAGAAGTGGATTTTTATTTACTGCCTTTTTTGAAGCCGGGGTATGTGAGAAATGTATTTGATGGAGAAATTCCTGAAAATTACAGTGATGCGGTACGCAGGATTATTGAGCGTGAATCGATTGATTGGAAAAGAAGAAATGTACTCGTTTCCCATCAGTTCTATACCGGCAAAGGAATAGTGCCTGAAACTTGTGATTCAGAAATATTTTCTGTGGGCGGAATTGACAATGTGGATATTACCCCTCTTTTGGATTTTGAATATGTCGCACTGGGGCATTTACACGGAGCCCAGAAAGTAGGTATTGAGCAGATTCGTTATTGTGGAACACTTCTGAAATATTCTGTCAGTGAAAGCAGTCAGGTAAAATCTCTGCATGTTGTGTCATTAGAGGAAAAGGGACAAATGACACAAGTGGAAACTTATCCACTTCATCCTCTTCGGGATGTGAAAAAGTTCCGCGGAAATCTAGAGGAACTGTTGAAAACTGTCGGAGAAGAATCAAAGGATGATTATGTAAGTATTACGTTGACAGATGAAATCGACCCATATAAACCAAAGGAGCAGCTTGAAAACGTATTTTCTCACATTTTGGAAGTAAGGATGGACAATACCAGAACAAGACAGAAGCTGGCAGGGTTTCAAGAAGAGGTGAAAATGGCATCACCACTGGAGATTTTTGGAGATTTCTTCAAAGAAATGCAGGGAAGAGATTTGACAGAGCCGGAATGTGAAGTACTGGAGCAGATTCTGGAAGCGATGGAGGAAGAATAGATGAAGCCTGTGAAATTGACGATGTCCGCATTCGGATCTTATTCCGGTACGGAAATGATAGATTTTACAAAAATAAAAAATGGATGCTTTTTAATTACTGGGGATACCGGGGCAGGCAAAACGACCATATTCGATGCGATTACTTATGCATTGTATGGAAGAACCAGTGGAGGGAAACGAGACGGAAACATGATGAGAAGTCAATATGCGGCACCGGAAACGGATACGTATGTGGAATTTGAATTTGTTTACCGGCAAAAGACCTATATTATTCGCAGAAATCCTGAATATCTCCGGCCGGGAAAACGCAAAAATGCAGATGGAAGCCTTAAATATGTGAAAGAAACTGCAAAAGTAAGCCTCTTGCTTCCCGATGGAAATGAATTTCAAGGGAAGAAGCGGGAGATTGATTTAAAAATTGAAGAAATTATTGGATTAGATGTGAATCAGTTTACGCAGATTGCAATGATCGCACAAGGAGATTTTTTAAAACTGCTTCATGCGGAATCCAGAGAAAGAAAACAGATTTTTTCTAAAATTTTTCAAACGGGAATGTTCTGGAAAGTTCAGGAGAGATTAAAAGAGCAGGCAAAACAGCTTTATATTCGTCTGGAGCATAATATGAATGACTGTCACAGGGAAATGGAACGAGTGGATGTCTTGGAAGAGAGTAGTCAATTTACAGAATGGAATACATTGCATGCTATGGAAATTCCGACAGCGGAAGATGTAATAGGGTGCTTGGACGAGATTCTGCAGGAAGGAATACGGACAGAAGAAAAGCAGGCAGAAAGTTATGAAGTCCTTCAAAAAGAAGCGGAAAGGCTTCAGATGGAGCTTAAAAGCCGGGAAGAAGTCAATAAATTATTCGAAATGCTGAAAAAGACGGAGGAGCGTTTGCAGATTTTAAAAGGCCAGGAAGCAAAGGCAGAGGAAATGCGCAGTCGAATTCGGGACGGAGAGAGAGCAGAAAGAGCAGCATTGTTAGAGGAACGTGTCCGTTGTACGAAACAGGAATTGTCGCAGATAGAATCCGCATTAAAGGAAACGAAGCAATGGCTGAAAGTTCAGAAAGAAAAGCTGGAAGAGGTGCATATTGCATTTGAAAAGATGGAGAAAATTCGGGAAAATCGGGAACCGCAGCTCCAGGAACGGATTGTAAGACTTCAGGAAATTCTTCCTCGTCTTGGAGAGATCCGGACACTGCGGCAGCAGTATAAAGGTGCTGGAGAGCATATGGAAGCTTGTCTGAAAAAATGCCGGGAGGCATCGGAAAGTTATGAAGAAAAATACAGGCGTTATTTTAAAGAGCAGGCAGGAATTATGGCGAAGAATCTGAAAGAAGGACAGCCGTGTCCGGTTTGCGGTTCTATTGAGCATCCACAAAAAGCTCAGACGGCAGGAGAGGCTCCAAACCAGGAAGACGTAGAGCGGGCAAAACAGAGGAGAGATTTGGCGGAACAAGAAAGAAGTACTGCAAATGAGAACTTTCAAATGCTGAAAGGACGTCTGGAGTCTGAGCAAAAAATGGTGGAAAAACTTTTGAAAGCAGAGCCACAGCTGAATCGGGAAGAGGAATCAGAGTGTCGTGAAGAAGAGGTAAGACAAGTTCTGCAAAGCTGCAGAGAAGAATTGCGGGCACTTCAGTCGGAAACTAAAAATCTGGAGGAGCAGGTTCGAAAGATGTCAGAGGCTCAAAAGAAAAGGGAAGGACTTTTGGAAAGCCAGGAAAAACAGAAAATACAATTGATTGGAAAAATGCAGGAAGAAGAAAAGGGATTCAGGGAAGAATATCAAAGGCAGGGATTTCGGAATATGGAAGAATATAACGGTGCAAAGCAATGGATTTCGGATAGAAAAGCACGAGAAGAGAACCTGAAGAAATATGATGCTGCACTGTTGGAGACGAACTCCCGTTATCAGACATTGAAACAGCAGACAGAAGGAAAACAGCCTGCAGATGTACAGGTACTGTCAGAACAGTTGAATGAAAAATCACTACAGCTTCGAGAAGCAAAAGAAATTCTTATGAGCCTGCATATGAGAAATGCTAAAAATTTGGAGGCAAAGCAAAAACTGAAAACGTATTTTCAAGAGGCCGCACAATTGCGTACCGGCTATGAAATGATTGGAAATTTGAGCAGGACTGCGAACGGGAACTTGAGCGGAAGTGTAAAACTGGATTTTGAGACCTATGTACAGCGGCAGTATTTCCGTCAGATTATCCGGGCGGCAAATGTCAGGCTGGCGAGGATGACAGATCACGAATTTATTCTTCAGTGCAGGGAGATTGAGAACTTGAGCAGTCAGGGGCAGGCCGGGCTGGATTTAGATGTATACGATTTAGTTAATGATTCCGTAAGAGATGTAAAATCCCTGTCCGGAGGAGAATCGTTTATGGCATCTCTTTCGATGGCATTGGGGCTTGCGGATATTGTGCAGAACACAGCAGGAGCAGTGAGTTTGGAAACCATGTTCGTCGATGAGGGGTTTGGATCTCTGGATGATGCAGCAAGAGACAGAGCAATTCGGATTTTAAAAGAGCTGGCAGGAGAGAAAGGTCTGGTAGGAATCATCTCTCATGTGAATGAATTGAAAGAACAGATAGAGTGGCAGCTGGCCGTAACGAAGACAGAACACGGCAGTCATGCGTCATGGAATCTGCTGTCATAAAGAGAGTACAAAACTATATCACATTTATAACACAAAAACTTCACAAAGTTCTGATATTGTTTTCTTTAATGTGGTAGGTAAAACTGCCAAATGAGGCAATAGGAGGGACTATTTTGATAGAAGTCAAGAACTTAGTGAAGAAATATGGAAACCATGTAGCCATAGATCACCTGAATTTCACGATTGAAAAAGGGAGAATCTATGGCTTTCTAGGTCCTAATGGAGCGGGAAAATCAACGACGATGAATATTATGACAGGATATCTCGGAGCTACCGAAGGAGAAGTCCTGATTGACGGGCATGATATTCTGAAGGAACCGGAGGAAGCAAAGAAACACATCGGATATCTTCCCGAACTGCCTCCACTTTATATGGACATGAAGGTATGGGAATATCTTGAATTTGCAGCAGAGTTGAAACGGATTCCAAAAGCAGACAGAGAATCTGCTGTGGAGGACGCAGTCAGAATGGCAAAGCTTCAAGATGTGGAAGAGCGTCTGATAAAGAATCTTTCCAAAGGGTACCGCCAAAGAGTCGGTCTGGCACAGGCAGTTCTGGGATTTCCTGAAATTATTATACTGGATGAGCCGACAGTTGGACTGGACCCAAAACAAATCATTGAAATTCGCGAATTGATTCGGAAGCTTGCAAAGAATCATACAGTCATTTTAAGTTCTCATATTCTTGCAGAGGTTCGCGAAGTCTGCGATTATATCATGATTATTTCCAAAGGAAAACTTGTGGCAAGTGATACACCGGAAAATCTGGAAAATCAGATGAATGGGGATGAAACAATAGAAATTCTGGCAAAAGCAGAGCCAGAAGAAATGCGCAGTATTCTCTTAAATATGCCTCATATCAAAGATTTCAAAATAGAGGAAAAACCTGACGGAACGACTTATTCAAGAATTGAGTCAGAAGATGGAATTGATATTCGGGAACAAATTTTCTGGACATTTGCAGAAGAGAAATGTCCGCTTCTGATGCTTCAGACATCAAAAGTCAGTCTGGAAGATATATTCCTGGAACTGACACAGAAAGATACGGTTTCTATGGTATTCAATCAGTCAGGAGAGGAGGAAAAGACAAATGCTGGCGATTTATAAACGAGAACTGAAAGCGTATTTTCACTCCATGATTGGATGTGTATTTGTAGCCTTTTTGGTTATATTTACGGGAATTTATTTTATGGCATATAACCTGACAGCGGGATACCCGTATTTTTCATATACCTTATCCGGTTCACTGGTTGTATTTCTTGTAGGAATTCCGATGATTACAATGCGAAGTTTTTCTGAGGACCGCAAGACAAAGACGGATCAGCTGCTTTTGACGGCACCTGTCAGTCTGACGAGTGTAGTGTTGGGTAAGTATTTGGCAATGGTTACAATCCTGGCAGTACCGAATTTGATTTTCTGTCTGTTTCCTTTGATTATTGAGGCACAGGGAACGGCATATCTTCTGGTAGATTACAGCTCTATTGCAGTATTCTTTCTTTTGGGCTGCGTATATATAGCGATAGGTATGTTTATGTCTGCACTGACAGAAAGCCAGATTATCGCTTTTATTAGTACATTTGGTGTATTGCTTCTTCTGTATTTATGGGATGGAATTCTTTCCTTTTTACCAAGTTCCGCATTTAGTGGTATGATAGGAATACTTTTGATTCTGACGGTGCTTGCTGCATATATATATCAGATGACGAAGAACTGGGTACTCAGTGCGGGAATTGAGGGAGTTGGAATTGCAGCTGCAGTGATTGTTTATATTGTAAACTCCGGTCTGTATGAGAATATTTTGACGAAACTTCTGGGGAAACTGGCATTGGCAGATATATTTATGGATATTACATCAAGCAGTATTGTAGATGTAAGCGGAATTGTACTGTATTTGTCAATTATTGCAGTATTTACTTTTTTGACAATACAGGCAATCCAGAAGAGACGTTGGAGTTAGGAGGGCCGGAACGTGCAGAAAATTAAAAAATTATTTAAATCAGCAGAATCAAGAAATGGTTCTTATAGTGTTGGAATGACTGTTCTTGTGATTGCAATTGTTGTAGTTGTAAATTTAATAGCAGGGCAGATTCCGGAAAAATACAGGAATCTGGATGTCAGCAGTACAAAAATTTATGATATTTCAGAGACGACTGTGGAATTGCTTCAGAATCTGGACTCGGATGTTACATTTACGGTACTTGCCGATAAAACGCAGGCAGATGACAGAATTGTGACATTTCTGAGTAAATATTCCGCGCTGTCTTCAAAAATCTCCGTAGAATGGATTGACCCGGTACTGCACCCATCTGCATTGACGGATTATAATGCGTCAGAAAATAGTATTGTGGTAAAATGTGCAGATACAGGAAAAAGCAAGGTGGTAACATTTAACAGTATTATTGTTATGAACACTTCTGCATATTACTACACAGGAAGCATAACTGAATCAGAGTTTGACGGAGAAGGGCAGCTCAGCAGTGCTGTGAATTATGTGACCAGTGATGTTGCAAAAACAATTTACCAGACAACCGGACATGGAGAAACCTCTCTTTCCAATTCTGTCAGTGCTTTGATGGATAAAAATAATTATGATTTGCAGGAATTAAATACTGTGATGAAGCCGGAAATCCCGGAGGATTGTGATTTACTTCTAATGAATGCCCCGGCTGCGGATTTGACAGAAGACGAAAAAGAAGCGGTGGATGCTTACCTGCGGAATGGTGGAAAAGTTATGATTCTGCTGGGAGATACCAATAGTACAGAGTTACCCAATATTGCAGCCATTATGCAAGAATATGGAATGGAATCTGTAGATGGGTACATTGCAGATACGCAGAGAAGTTATCAGGGCAATTATTACTGCTTTTTCCCGGAATTATCTGTATCGGGAGATTTAGCAGACGGAATCGAGACACAGATGATACTTCTTCTGAATACACATGGAATGAACCTGGCAGAACCAGAGAGAGATACAATATCTGTGAATTCATTTATGACAACATCATCTGGAGCATATGCGATAACGGAGGAAAGTCAGAGCGAGGCAGGACGTTATACTCTGGGAGCTGTTGCAACAGAGGAAATCAGCAGTGATGAAGATACGGATGCGAAAGAAGATAGTACAGCTGAGGACAGTACAAAGAGCGTACAGAAAGAAAGCCGTCTGACAGTAATCAGTGCAGGCAGTCTGATTGAACAGCAGATCACGGATACGTTTACTCAGTTAGAAAATACGACCCTGTTTATGAATGCTGTATCTGCAAATTTTGAAGATGTACAGAATCTTTCTATTGAAGCGAAGAGCCTGACTCCGGTATATAACACCATGCAGCATGCAGGTTTAATTAGTCTGTTTGTCATTTTTGTATTACCGCTGGGCATCTTGATTTCTGGATTTGTTGTATGGATGAAACGAAGAAAAGCGTAAAAGAAAGGCGGGTGGCATAAGATGGATAAGAAAAAGAGAACACCCCTGATTCTTCTGATTGTAATTCTGGTCCTGCTTGTGGCAGCATATTTCGGTATGATTGTCTGGAATGACAGCCAGGAAAAGAAAAAGGAGGCAGAAGAAGATGCCGGAAAAATTTATGTAACAGATTTAAGCGAGATGTCGAAAATCAGTTTTGATGTTGGAAATGGAGAAATCACTCTGGAGAAGGATGGTGATACTTGGTACAATGCATTGGATAAGGAGTTTTCTTTAGCGCAGACCTATCCGGAGCAGATGGTGAAAACTTTTGGAAAACTGGAGGCTGACAGAAAACTGGAGAATGGGGATTCCCTGGAGGCATATGGGTTGGAAGACCCGGTGTATACGGTTGTTCTTACAGATGCAGATGGGACGGAAACAACACTGTATTTTGGGAATGTAACCGGTGATGATTATTATTTGACTTTAAATGATAAGGAAGAGATCTATACGGTTAGTACTAATGTAATTTCAGACCTTCAATACACGCTGGAGGATATGGAACAGTCCGAATAGAATCAAGGAGTAGATTGAGAAAATTCATAAATTTTATATTTATTTAAGGACAAATTTATTGACATCCGGATGAAAACGAGGGAGAATACTTCTTATATTATATTATTTATAGAAGGCGGTAGTGACTGACGATGAAAGAAAAATTGATACGGTTTATGCAGGGAAGATACGGTGTATTAGATGCATTTGGAAAGTTTCTTCTGATTTCGGGACTGGTGCTGGTGTTTTTAGTATCCATTCTCTTTCGTGACAATGTGTTTGGGCTGATTCTCTATTTTCTTGGATGGGTATGTCTGATTTACAGCTATATCAGAATGTTGTCGCGGAACGTGCGCAAGTGTTACGATGAAAATGTAAAGTTTTTGAATAAGACTGCAAAAATTCGTGGATTTTTCGGAAGACAGAAAAATCTTATGGCGCAGAGAAAGGATTATCATATTTATACCTGTCCGGGATGCAAACAAAAAATCAGGATTCCGAGAGGAAAGGGCAAAATTGAGATTCGCTGCCCGAAATGCGGAACTACATTTATTAAAAAAAGCTGATAAAGCTGGGGAAGAGAGTAAAGGGAACAATGTTAGAGCCATATAGTGTGCTGGGAGTGTCAAGGGATGCTTCCGATGAAGAAATCAAAAAGGCATATCGTACGCTGAGCCGGAAATATCACCCGGATGCGAACATTAATAATCCATTGAAAGATGAGGCAGAAGCAAAGTTTAAAGAAGTTCAGCAGGCATATCAGCAGATTATGGAAGAACGTGAAAAAGGGTTTTCTTCCCAGGGTGCTTCAGGCAGCCGGGGAGGATATGGGGATTTTGGAGATTTCTTTGGTGGATTTGGAGGTTATGGCAGCCAAAGCAGACAGAATAATTCAGAGAGTGAAACAGATATTCATCTGCGGGCGGCTGCAAATTATATCAGAAGCGGCCATTACACGGAAGCTCTGAATGTTTTGGATGGAATTTCTGAAAGGAGTCCATTGTGGTATTTTTATAGTGCTGCTGCAAATTCCGGTATTGGGAATAATGTGACTGCACTGGAACATGCTAAAGAGGCGGTACGCCTGGAGCCTGAGAATATGCAGTATCAGATGTTGCTTCAGCGTTTGCAGGGGGGAAGCGGCTGGTATCAGCAGAGACAGAGTATGTATGGATATCCTGGTTCACTGGGAAGCGACTGGTGTATGAAGCTTTGCATCGCTAATCTGCTCTGTAATTTGTGTTGTGGCGGCAGCGGACTTTGCTGCGGTGGTTATGGCGGAGGATACGGCAGGTACATCTAAAAAGAAAATTGAAATAGCAGGGAAATTTTTGGCAAAGTGCAAGAGGGCGTCCCAAAAGTCATTTTATGGCTTTTGGGACGTTTTTTGCCGTAGAAAGAGTAATGATTTAATAGTAATTTCGATATTCGCTTGGAGTCATATGTACAGATTTTTTAAAGGCGCGTAGAAATGTAATAGAATTTTTAAACCCTACCTGTGTGGCAATAGAATTGACTGATAGTTTGGAATATGCAAGGAGTTCTTTTGCCTTGTTCACGCGATATTCATTTACATATTGATGTACAGTAACACCTATTTGCTTTTTAAAAATTTTACAAAAATAGCATTTAGAGAAGCTGATTTCATTACATATGGTGTCTATGGTCAAATCCTGCTGATAATTTTCTTGAATAAATTTTAATGCAGTATGAACAATGCTTTGCTGTACTGGTGTAATGTCCTTGATAGTGTTTATATTATAATTTTGTTCATAAATGGTATTAAATATATTATGAATTAAAAGTGAAGACTTCATATAATGCCATGTGTCTGGCGCCTGGTTTATCATAGAACACGTTGTGTACAATTCCATAAAAAGTTCCAAAAGATTGGAGAATGGGTTGCTCAATGTGACAGTACTCTGTGTACGAATCAAATTATAAAACAACTTAGCATGGCTGCCTCCTATCACAAAATAATAAAAAATCCAGTTTTTTGTTACTTTTGTAAAGGTTAGAGGAGTATTGCAGGCAGTGATAACAACAGAATCAGGCTGTACATACTGTGTGTCTTTTGATTTTGTATATCGCACTACTCCGCTGACAGAATAAAGCATTAGGTATTCGTTATAATTATTTTGCTTTCCAAAAGTAAGTTTTCTTTCTTTGCAATACCCACACTATAATGGTCTCATAAATTAAGACACTTTTCCGGACAGTTTTTAATGAATCTGATATACTAAAATCAATACGAAAGAGAGGATTCATTACTATGTCCAGACAAAGAAGAAGTTTCAGCGCCAAATT
>CASERA010000148.1 GCA_949290175.1 uncultured Ruminococcus sp. | reverse complement strand
GAGGACCCGTGGGAAAATAATCATGCGCGACATCGTGCACAATTAAGGATAAATGCGGAGAGTGAATTTGAGTGAGCGTTAAAAGAGGAGATATTTATTATGCGGATTTAAGCCCGGTTGTAGGGTCTGAACAAGGTGGGATAAGACCTGTTTTAATTATTCAAAATGATGTGGGAAATAGACATAGCCCCACGGTCATATGTGCCGCCATTACATCCAGGATGAATAAGGCGAAGCTGCCAACTCATATAGAAATCAGTGCACAGAAATATCGAATCGTCAAGAACTCTGTGATTCTGCTGGAACAAATTCGAACATTGGATAAACAGCGTTTGAAAGAATTTGTCTGTCATGCGGATGGCAGGTTGATGGAAGAAGTAAATGAGGCGATTCGAATCAGTCTGGAACTGCCTACATAAGAAGATGAACCTGGAAACCGGACAGCAGTTACAGCTTTACAGAATAGAAAAAGAGTGATAGAATTATACGATAAGTTTATGAGATAAAAGGAGAATTGAGAAATGTCAGGACATTCTAAATTTGCAAATATTAAACACAAAAAAGAAAAAAATGATGCTGCAAAAGGAAAGATTTTTACCAAAATCGGAAGAGAGCTTGCAGTAGCAGTAAAAGAAGGGGGCGGTCCCGATCCTGCTAATAACAGCCGTTTACGTGATGTCATTGCCAAGGCGAAGTCAAATAACATGCCAAACGATACAATTGAAAGAAATATTAAGAAAGCAGCAGGAGAAGGATCTGCTGATAATTATGAGCATATTACATATGAAGGATATGGACCGAATGGAACGGCAATTATCGTTAAAACACTGACAGATAATAAAAATCGAACTGCATCCAATGTCAGAAATGCATTTACAAAGGGAAGCGGAAATGTTGGAACACCGGGATGTGTTTCTTTTATGTTTGATGAAAAAGGGCAGATTATCGTAGCTAAGGAAGAGTGTGATATGGATGCCGATGAACTAATGATGATGGCTTTGGACTTTGGTGCAGAAGATTTCTCTGAAGAAGAGGAAAGCTTTGAGATTCTGACAGCTCCGGAAGATTTCAGTGATGTTCGTCTGAAACTGGAAGAGGCTGGTATTCCGATGGCAAATGCTGAAGTAACTATGATTCCACAGACCTGGGTAGAATTATCAGATGAAGCAGATATTAAGAATATTCAGAAAACACTGGATCTGCTTGAAGAAGATGATGATGTACAGGATGTATACCATAACTGGGATGAATAATCGAAGAGTACAGATAGTTGGATTTGTAAATATGCTATACTAATATTCGGTAAATGATAATTTTTGTTAAAAATGACGATAGATATCATATACAAAATAAAAGATGAAAAGCTGATTTTCGGTAAATTTTAAAAAGATAAGAGGAATTATAATGAGTCAGGAAAATTTACAGGCGGAACTGATTGTGCTGTATGAAGAAACGATGCAAAAAGCGAAGAAGTTTCACAAAAAGACCTATCAGTCCGATATAGAGGATTTACAGACATGTCATAAAGAACTGTTAGAGAATATCCAGAGAACCATTGAAGAATCAGAGGAGAATCTTGAGGAGACAGCTTCTTATATTCCGATGTATGTTGCAGCACAGTTAAAGGCAATTTCTTCTAAAAGGAAAAAGGAGTTGGCAGTAATAGATTACAATATGTCGATGGTGTCATTTTTTGTACCGGTAATGGGAGAAATTCCAAGTACTAAAACAAAGATGTTTACAGAGAAAATGGTAGAAATCTGGAACCGGGAGATGCCGGAAAATAAAATCGGACATTCCACTGTGGCGGCAATTGAAGGAGGATTTAAAAAAGGACTTTTCTGTTATATCACAACTGCCGTGTGCAGAAGCCTGGAGAAGCCGGATGACTGTTATGAGCTGAATCTTCTAAGGGATTACAGAGATCATTATCTGATGAGAACAGAAGGCGGACCGGATATCGTAAAAGCATATTATAATATTGCTCCTACCATTGTAAAGCGAATTGACCGGGAAGAAAATGCTTCAGAGATTTATAAGGGAATCTGGGAGGATTATTTAAATCCATGTGTGCATTTAATTGAAGAAGAGAAGAAAGAAGAATGCAGAGAATTGTACAGTGATATGGTACGCTCTCTGGAAAAGAAATATTTATATTCATAGGAGAAAACAAGATGAGCGATTATAGAATAGAAACAAAATGTATACAATCCGGTTATGAACCAGGGAATGGAGAGGCAAGAATCCTTCCTATTTATCAGAGTACAACATTCCGTTACACAAGCAGTGAACAGATGGGGCGTTTATTTGATTTGGAAGAGTCCGGATATTTTTATACAAGACTTCAGAATCCAACGAATGATGCAGTAGCAGCAAAGATCTGTGATTTGGAGGGCGGTGTTGCAGCGATGCTGACTTCTTCCGGCCAGGCGGCAAATTTTTATGCTATCATGAATATTGCAGAAGCAGGTGACCATATTGTATGTGTATCTGCTTTATATGGCGGTACATATAATTTATATGCTCATACGATTAGAAAAATGGGTGTGGAAGCGACTTTTGTGGACCCGGAATGCACTGAACAGGAACTGGAAGCAGCATTTCAGGATAATACAAAAGCTGTATTTGGTGAAACCATTGCCAATCCGGCACTGGTAGTACTGGATTTAGAAAGATTTGCAAAGGCAGCTCATAACCATGGAGTCCCATTTATTGTAGATAATACATTTGCAACTCCAATTAACTGTCGTCCATTTGAATGGGGAGTAGACATTGTAACTCATTCTACATCAAAATACATGGACGGACATGCAGCCTGTGTAGGTGGAGTAATTGTAGACAGCGGAAATTTTGACTGGGAAGCACATAAAGAAAAATTCCCGGGACTGACAACTCCGGACGAAACATATCATGGAATTATTTATACACAAAAGTTTGGAAAAGGTGCATATATCACGAAAGCAACTGCACAGCTGATGAGAGATTTGGGTTCAATCCAATCCCCTCAGAATGCCTTTCTTCTGAATATTGGTCTGGAAACATTACATTTGCGCGTGCCGCGTCATTGTGAAAATGCACTGAAAGTTGCTGAATATCTGAAAAATCATGAAAAAGTAGCATGGGTATCCTGCCCGTCATTACCGGGAGACAAGTATTACAATCTGGCGCAGAAGTATATGCCAAATGGAACTTGTGGTGTCATTACATTTGGGCTGAAAGGTGGAAGAAGTGCGGCAGTTGATATGATGGATAAGCTGAAGATGGTTGCAATTGTAACACATGTTGCAGATGCAAGAAGCTGCGTGCTTCATCCTGCAAGTCATACACATCGTCAGATGAATGACAAGGAACTGATGGAAGCAGGGGTACAGCCGGATTTGATTCGTTTTAGTGTAGGAATTGAAAATGTAGATGATATTATTGCCGATGTAGAGCAGGCACTTCGTTAATTGGAATGGTATGGATGTATACAACTTACATTCATGCCATTTTTTTACAGTTAAAACTTTAATTTTTCAAGTATAACAGTCTTTTGTCTTTCAGATACTATGGTATCAGATAGCAGATTGAAGAATCTAAAAGAAGGAAAGAAAAGGGGCAGATATACATGAAATATTATAGAGAAGAACATGAAATCGCTGAAAATAAAATGTCTGAGGAAAAGGACAATCCGGAAAAAAGAAGAGCAGAAAATGAAGAAATCAAAGAAACTGGAACGTTAAGTTTAGATGGAAATGGCAGTAAACCAAATATCTTACTTTTGACCATAATCGGAGAAATAGAAGGACATGATGCAGCTTCGGGGAATACTAAATCTACCAAATATGAGCATTTGCTTCCTAAACTGGCAGGAGCAGAAGATGACGATACCATAGATGGTGTCTTAATCCTTCTTAATACACTTGGCGGGGATGTCGAAGCCGGGCTGGCAATTGCAGAAATGATAGCATCTTTAAGTAAACCAACAGTATCTCTGGTCCTTGGGGGGAGTCATTCCATTGGAGGTCCCCTTGCGGTTTCAGCGGACTATTCATTTATTGTACCGAGCGGTACTATGATTATTCATCCGGTTCGTTCCACAGGAATGTTTATCGGTGTTATTCAGAGTTATCGGAATATGGAAAGAACACAGGACCGGATTACGCGGTTTATATCTAAACATTCCCAAATTACACAGAAACGGCTGGAAGAATTGATGATGGATTCTTCACAGCTTGTGAAAGATGTAGGAACAATGCTGGAGGGAGAAGAGGCTGTCAGGGAAGGAATCATTAATGAAGTAGGAGGGATCAGTCAGGCTTTGAACAAGCTGCGCAAAATGATTGAGGAACGGAAAAAAAATTGAGAAAATTTTTTTGATGACACTTTTTTCAAATAATGATATACTAAATACAGTATGTGTAATTATCAAGGGGGAAGTATCATGGCTGCAAACTCAACCAAAAAGAAAAAAACTACCAGAAGAAAGCCGAAGCAAAAACAGACAAATACTGTATCCCTGAGAGATGAAATTTTTATTCTGATAACGTTTGCGCTCTGTATTCTGCTGTTACTCAGCAGTTTTGGAATGGGCGGACTGGCAGGAGAGGCAGTTTCGTCAGTCTTATTCGGAATTTTTGGGATTCTGGCATATATAATGCCGTTTATTCTGTTTAGTGTGGTTGCCTTTGGAATTTCTAATAAAGGCAATACACACGCGTACATAAAATTAGCAGCTGCAGCTGTATTAGTTTTTCAGCTGTGTGCATTTTTTGAGTTAATCATGAATCCATATGATGCAGAAGCAGGACTTTTTACCTACTATCAGCTGGCAAGCGAACATAAAAATGCCGGCGGACTGGCAGGTGGGTGTATCGTAAAGCTT
>CASERA010000147.1 GCA_949290175.1 uncultured Ruminococcus sp. | reverse complement strand
ATTCAGAAAAGAGTCTCCGGATATTGCTGAAAAAATTATCTTTACGGGAATGATTGATGAATATTTTGAATATTCTCTTGGGGCTTTGGAATATCGTTCTGTACGTTTTGAAACTGAGGTTTTGGATTGTGACAATTATCAGGGAAATGCGGTTGTAAATTACACAGAGCGGGAAGTTCCATATACAAGAATTATTGAGCATAAGCACTTTGAATTTGGCAAGCAGGAAAAAACTGTGATTTCCAGAGAGTATTCTTCCGAATGGAAAGTAGGAATGGAGCCATACTATCCGGTAAATGATGAGAAAAATACAGAACTGTTTGCGAAGTATCAAGAGCTGGCGAAAAAAGAAGGAAATGTAATTTTTGGAGGCCGTCTTGGCGACTATAAATATTATGATATGGACAAAGTTGTAGAAGCAGCATTAAAACGGCTGGAGAGCATGGAAGTCTGAATGAAAATCTGCAAAAGAAGGGGATAAGGTGTAAGTAATGAAAGAAGAGAAGAAAAAGAGCTTGCTGCAGCAGATGATAAGATTTGGATTTGTAGGCGGCGGAGCATTTCTGATTGATTATGGAGTGATGATTGCCCTGACAGAACTTGCAGGTATTAATTATCTGTTATCCAGTGGTATTTCCTTTGCAGTCTCTGTTATTTTCAATTATGTTCTGAGTATATACTGGGTTTTCAATGTTTCGGGCCAAAGAAGTAAAACACGGGATTTCGTCGTATTTATTGTATTAAGCGTGATAGGTTTGGGGCTGAATCAGCTGATTATGTGGATTACGGTGGATAGGATTGGAATCTTTTATATGGTGGCTAAAATCGGAGCAACCGCAGTAGTTATGGTCTATAATTTTATTACAAGAAAGTTGTTTCTCGAAAAATAAGATACGGATAGTAATAGGGGGATAAAAATGCAGGCGCGTGAAAGTGCTTGCATTTTTTATGAAAATCAAGTAAGATACAATTACTTTCAGAAGCAAAACGATTTGTTTTGAGAAACTCTGATAAGATTCTATATTCATTTTGCAGCTGACATACTTTCAGTCAGTGGTTGTGTCGTGATTCAATCGAATCATCTGTTTCACTATAAGTTTTAAAATACAGGTTTTTACAGGAAAGATGCAGTAATTTTAATCTGCGGAAAGGAGTATATTTGAGTGTAGAAAAAGGATATGAAGTTATAAGATTTATTGAACATGGGGCAAAATGCCGTCCGGCGATGGATTATGTAAGAGGAAAAGTTTTGATGTATCGTCTGCAGGAGGAACGCCGGATTTCCAAGAAGCTTTTGTTTGAGTGGTTTCATACACTTTGTGTGCAAATGGAAGAGTTTCACAGATGTGGAAATGCACAGTGTTACCGGTATTTGAATCCGTACAGTATTCTGGTGACAAAAGATGAAGGCGTGCTGCTTCTGGATTTGAGTGCAGAGAGTAATGGATTTGTTATGAAAAAGATGCAGATGCCTGCGATGAGAAATCATTTTGTAAAACCAGTTGTGCAAAAGAGAGAAAATACGAAAGTGGGGATAGATTTATATGGAATGGGGAAAACAATGCAGTTTACACTGTCTTATGTGGAAATCTATCCGGAGTTATCGCTGAAAGAGGAAATTATACTGGGGAGAATTATAGGACGTTGTCTGGGGGAGAAGGGGAAAAAGCAGTATGAAAATTTCAGGCAGCTTAAAAAAAATTTGCCCGAAATAAAAAAATTATGATGTTCTGATAATCGGTGCTGTTGGCAGCGGCTGAAAATCTCCATAAAAGGGAGGATGCCAGGCAACCGGTAACCCGATTCCTGGCATGTATTATGAAAAAGTTTATTCAAATAGTACTATTACTACGGCATCTTTTGTTTTCAAATGACTTTTGTTTTTCATTTGATATCTTTAGTATAGAAAATAGAAATGAAGAAATAATGTTAATTAGATGAAAGAATTTTGAATGATAAATGAACAAATTGTAAACGGGGAACTTTCGGCGGGTTGGTTTAAAGTTTTAAGAAATTGTTTTAAAAATTTTAAGAACCTTCTTCTTGGAATAAAAAATGAATTGTGGTATCCTAAGGGCAAACATTTAATCAAAAGAGAATAAGATGGAGGAAAAGAGCAAGGATGACCCGAAATGAATTTCTTGAACAGTTGAGGAGTGCGTTGAGCAGCAGTTTGAGTGCAGCAGCGGTCCAGGAAAATGTGAATTATTATAATATGTATATTGAAGAAGAAGTCAAGAATGGAAAAGATGAAGCAAAAGTACTGGATATGCTTGGGGACCCGTGGATTCTTGCACGTACAATTATCGATGCACAGGATGGAACGGATCGCACCACGGTTTATGAATCGCAGAGAAATGATTACTACGGTTATGAAGAAGGGGAGAGAGAAACACAGGGCAGCTCCCAGATGCATGTGTTTCAATTTACGTGGTGGAAGACACTCCTTGTTATTTTGGGGATAATTGGCGTGATGGTACTTGTGGTTTCAGCTATTACGGGGTTAGTCACACTGCTGATGCCGATCATTGTTCCGATTGTGATTATTATGCTGGTTATAAGACTGATAAATGGGCGAAAATGAGAATAAATATAGAAAGTAAAAGACCGATGGGGGAGCCATCGGTCTTTTGAGGGGAGTATAAATAATTAATAAGGGGTTGTAGAAATAAGATTTCTACATGTATAAGTATAATATATGAAAATGGAAAATGCAAGCAAATTTGAAAAAAATATGTAAATAACTCAGTTTCAGAAAAACGTATAAAAACAGATAATATTTGGGTATATGTGCTGAAAACATCTGTTTGGAGATATGATGAATAAAATCTGAGGGACAAGAGATACTATGAGTGTACCAAATAAATATATCTTTAGGAGGAATACTCATGGCTAAGAATTACAGTAATACAAACAATTCAAACAGTACAAAAAACAATGCAAAAAATAATACCAACAATGCTTCTTATTCATCTTATGCAAATGAACAGAATAAGAACCAAAACTCTGCTAAGAGTGCAAATAAGAATTCTGTAAAAAGTAAGAACTGCTTTAGAGACAGCATGAATGCGTACAATAATGAAAACAGTGAAAGATAACAGAGGATATTAAAAAGCTCTGAACCCCCTGAAATCAAGAAAGACGTAGTGAAGTTCAACTTTACTACGTCTTTAATTTATAGTAAGATAAACATAGATTCTTTTCCATGTGGGATATATATTTTCCACGGGATGGAAGAGAAGTATATATGGAGGAAAATATGAGAAAATTGGAATTAATCGCACCTTGTCATTTTGGACTGGAAGCTGTGCTGAAAAGAGAAATTCAAGATTTGGGTTATGAAATCGCACAGGTAGAAGATGGCAGGGTCACCTTTTTTGGAGATGAGGAGGCGGTCTGCAGAGCAAATATATTTCTGAGAACAGCAGAACGTATTTTAATAAAGACAGGAAGTTTTAAAGCTGTTACATTTGATGAGCTGTTTGAAAAAACAAAACAGGTCCCATGGGAAAACTACATTCCTGAAAATGGAAAATTCTGGGTAACAAAGGCGGCTTCTGTAAAAAGTAAATTATTCAGCCCGTCTGATATTCAATCTATTATGAAAAAAGCAATGGTGGAAAGACTGAAAAATTATTATCATGTATCCTGGTTTGAAGAAAGTGGTGCTTCCTATCCGATTCGGGTATTTTTAATGAAAGATATTGTTACAATCGGCATTGATACATCGGGAGTTTCTTTACATAAGAGGGGATATAGGCAGTTATCCAGTAAAGCACCGATTACAGAAACTCTGGCAGCAGCCTTGATCATGCTGACACCATGGAGAAAGGACAGGATATTGGTGGATCCGTTCTGCGGAAGCGGCACATTTCCTATTGAAGCGGCAATGATAGCGGCCAATATTGCTCCGGGAATGAACCGTTCTTTTACGGCAGAGGAGTGGACCAATCTGATACCCCGCAAAGCATGGTATGATGCAGTGAATGAGGCGAATGATTTAATTGACGATGATATTGAAGTGGATATCCAGGGATATGATATTGATTCGGAAGTAGTAAAAGCTGCAAGAAAGAATGCCCAAGATGCTGAGGTGGATCATCTGATTCATTTTCAGCAGCGTGCAGTCCAGGACTTACGGCATCCGAAAAAGTATGGATTTATTATTACAAATCCTCCGTATGGAGAGCGTTTGGAAGAGAGAAAAGACCTGCCTAAGCTCTATGCAGATTTCGGTGAGAGTTTTAGCAGACTGGATAGTTGGTCCGCTTATATGATTACAAGTTATGAGGATGCCGAAAGATATTTTGGCAGAAAAGCAGATAAGAACCGGAAGATTTATAATGGTATGATTAAGACGTATTTTTATCAGTTTATGGGGCCGAAACCGCCAAAACAGAAGAAATAGAGGAAAATAAGATGGAAAAACGAATTATTTTTGCTACAGGAAATCAGGATAAAATGAAAGAAATACATATGATTCTGCAAGATTTAGGAATGCCTGTTTATTCTATGAAGGAAGTCGGCATTGATATTGATATTGTGGAAGATGGGACGACATTTGAAGAGAATGCATTGATTAAAGCATCTGCGATTGCAAAACTCCTGCCGGATGATATCGTATTGGCGGATGATTCCGGGTTAGAAATTGATTATCTGAATAAAGAGCCAGGTATTTATTCAGCAAGATATGCCGGCAAAGATACTTCTTATGACATTAAGAACCGGATGTTACTGCAAAGGCTGGAAGGCGTGCCGGATGAAAAACGTACGGCAAGGTTTGTCTGTGCAGTTGCAGCAGTATTTCCGGATGGAACAGTTGAGACGGTAAAAGGAACCATTGAGGGAAGAATAGGACATGAAATTGTTGGAGAAAACGGATTTGGATATGATCCGATCTTCTATTTACCAGAATATGGATGTACGACCGCTGAAATGGATCCGGAGAAAAAGAATGAGTTGAGTCATCGTGGGAATGCCCTTAGAGCAATGAGGAAAATCATGGAACAAAAAGGAAAATGTGAATAGTGGGGAATAATATGAAAGTATTAATTGTGAGTGATACACATGGAAAACAGGCAGAGCTTGATAAAGCACTGCAGCAGGCTGGGAAAATCGATATGTTCATCCATTTGGGGGACGTAGAAGGTGGAGAAGATTATATCGATGCGGTTGTAGAAAGTGAAAAGCATATGGTGAGAGGAAATAATGATTTTTTCTCTGACCTTCCCAATGAAGAGGAATTTTTTATAGGGGATAAGAAGGTATTTATTACACACGGGCATGGATATTATGTGTCAATGGGGACAGAATATATCAAAGAGGAAGGACAGGCAAGAAAAGCGGATATTGTAATGTTTGGTCATACACATCGTCCCTATCTTGATATTGAAGAAGATATTACAGTATTGAATCCGGGGAGTTTGTCCTATCCAAGGCAGGAAGGACGCAAGGGCAGTTATATGATTTTAGAAGTAGATAAAGATGGAAAATTTTGTTATACCAAATATTTTTTGGATTAAATTTAAAATTTTATATCTGTGAAACCCCCGTAAAATCAAGAGTTTTGGGACTCTAATCTGAGACGGAAAAAGAAAAAAATAAAAAAAATGAAATTTCTTGTTGACAATCTGGGTGCCCTTATGTATAATAGCTATTGTGTCACGGAGAGATACAAAGAAAAACACACATAACGGGGTGTGGCTCAGCTTGGCTAGAGCGCCTGGTTTGGGACCAGGAGGTCGCAGGTTCGAATCCTGTCACCCCGACTTTGCGGGTGTAGTTCAATGGTAGAACACCAGCCTTCCAAGCTGGATACGTGGGT
>CASERA010000146.1 GCA_949290175.1 uncultured Ruminococcus sp. | reverse complement strand
CGTAATTTCGCCAATAAAGTATGGAATGCATCTCGCTTCATTATGATGAATATGAAGGAAAATGTTGTAGCAGAGCCAGAGGCGTCTTTATTGAATCCGGCAGATAAGTGGATTCTTTCCAGTGTTAACAGGCTGGCAAAAGATGTTACAGAGAATATGGATAAATTTGAACTGGGAATCGCAGTTCAGAAAGTCTATGATTTTATTTGGGATGAATTCTGTGACTGGTATGTAGAGACCGCAAAATACAGAATTTATCATGCAGAAGAAGATAAAAAATCAGCAGACTGTGTATTGTGGGTATTGAAGACTGTATTGAAACAGGCATTGAAACTGCTTCATCCATTTATGCCATTCATCACCGAGGAAATTTACAGTGTACTTGTTCCGGAAGAAGAATCTCTGATGATGTCAGAGTGGCCGGTATTCAAAGAAGAGTGGAATTTTCCAGCAGATGAAAAGGTCATGGAACATGTTAAAGAAGTGACACGTGGTATCCGTAATATGCGTGCAGAAATGAATGTTCCGAATAACAGAAAGACAAAAGTTTATGTTGTATGTGAGGATGAGGCAATCTGTAAAGGAATTGAAGTGCTGGAAGAATCTGTGAAACCGCTGATGATGGCAACAGAAATCCTGGTACAACATACAAAAGAGAATATTGCAGACAATGCAGTTTCCATCGTTGTACCAAATGCGGTTGTGTATCTTCCACTGGAAGATTTGGTAGACTTCGAGCAGGAAATGGAGCGTCTTCAGAAAGAAGAAGAGAAATTAACAAAAGAGATTTCAAGAGCAAAAGGTATGCTCTCTAATGAACGGTTTATCAGCAAAGCGCCGGAAGCAAAGGTGCAGGAAGAACGGGAAAAACTTGAAAAATATACCCAGATGCTGAAGCAGGTGCAAGAGAGAATGGCCGGGCTTAAGAAATAGTAAGTGAGGATATCGATGAAACATATTCATATTAAGAAGCCGGATATAAAAGGTTTTTTTCAAAAAATCAAGAACCTGAAGATGCAGGATATCAAGGAGCATTTTAAAGCAGGAAAAGAGCGGCGCCGCCAGATTTTGGAAAAGCGCCGCAGCGGTAATTTTGCAAAGAAGATGCAGCCGGTTTATAAATTTATGAACAGATTTTCCTTAATCTTTCATTTTTTACTGGCATGTATTTTGAATTTTGCAATCGAAGTGATATCCCGGCATTCGCTGTTTAAAGCATGGGATTATCTGATTGGAACGCCGAAAGTATTTCTATTTAATGCATTTTTGATTTTTGCGACATTTTCAATCGTATATCTTGTCAGACGACGGGTATTTGCCCGGATTCTGCTCAGTGTTTTTTGGCTTGCACTGGGAATATGTAACGGATATATGCTGATTAAGAGGGTTACGCCTTTTAATGCACAGGATTTGAAAGCATGGTCAGAAGGGCTCGCAGTATCTAAAAACTATTTTACCGGATTGGAGTTTGCACTGCTCGGAATTGGAATTGTTGCAGTGGTACTGTGGGTGATTTCCATGTGGCGCCGCGGTGGCCAGTTTACCGGAAAAATGCATCGTTTTATTGCACTTCTTGGAGTCGTTGTTTCCATTGGTGCATATATATTTCTCACAGATTTGGCGATTGACAGACGTGTTGTATCGAATTATTTTGGAAACATTGCATTTGCCTATGAAGATTATGGATTCCCATATTGTTTTGTAGCGAGTGTATTCAATACCGGAATTTCTGAGCCTGCAGGTTACAGTGAAGAAACCATGGATGAAATCACGAATAATGGAAGTCTTGCTGAAAGCAGTACCGGATTGAAAGAGGGAGAGATGCCGAATATTATGTTTGTGCAGCTGGAATCTTTTTTTGATCCGACAGAAGTAGAATGGCTGCAATTTTCAGAAGACCCGATTCCGAATCTAAGAAGCATGTTTGAAAATTATTCCAGCGGATATTTTAAAGCTCCGTCTGTTGGGGCAGGGACTGCAAATACAGAATTTGAAGTTTTGACCGGAATGAGCATGAGATTTTTCGGACCGGGAGAATATCCATATAAGACCTATGCAAAAATAAAACCAATAGAAAGTGCGGCATCAGCACTGACTGCTTTAGGATATGGAGCTGAAGCCCTGCATAATAATGGAGGTAATTTTTACAGTCGGGCACAGGTGTATAATCATATGGGATTTGACCATTACACAAGTAAAGAATTTATGAATATTCTTCAGACAACCCCAAAGGGATGGGCAACAGATGATGTACTCCTTTCCTATATCGACCAGTCCATGAATACGACAGAGGGACAGGATTTTGTGTTTACAGTCAGTGTACAGGGACATGGAGAATATCCGGCAGAACCGGTATTGGAGAATCCGGAAATTATAGTAACCGGACCGGAAGATGAGGGAAAACGTAATTCCTGGGAATATTATGTAAATGAAGTTCATGAAATGGATAAGTTTGCAGGAAATCTTGTAAAGCAGATTGAAGAGCGGGGAGAACCGACGGTAATTGTTTTCTACGGCGATCATCTGCCAACTATGGGATTGGAAGCAAAAGACTTAAAGAGCAGATATCTGTATAATACCAATTATGTAATCTGGGATAATATCGGACTAAAGAAAGAAGACAAAAATCTTTCCGCATATCAGATTATGGCAGAAGTATTTGACCGTCTGGATATTCATTCCGGAACGATTTTCAATTATCATCAGGAAAGACGTCAGACAAAGAATTATCTTTCTGATTTGGAAATGCTGCAATATGATATCCTTTACGGAAATCAGTATGCATATGAAAAAACTGGTGCTCCAATTACAGAAGGTCATATGGTGATGGGTGTAGAAGATGTAACACTCAGTGATATTGTTGCTCAGTTGGACGGAAGTTACAGTATTTACGGTGAAAACTTTACAAAGCAGAGTAAAGTTTATGTAAATGGAGAAAAACAGAACGGTACATTTTTAAATAATACAAGAATTGACCTAAAAGATATTAATCTGAAAGACGGAGATGTGATTCAGGTAAATCAAGTTGGCTCCAGCAATACCATTTTTAGGGAGTCAAAACAGTATGAATATAAAGGTGGCAATCTAAATGAACTTCCAGATTCTCCGGATAAAGTGGAAACTGGACGGAATGCATTTGTGAAAGCAGAAGAAAAAAAGGAAACGTCAAAGGAAAGCAAGGATGAGTGATGTGAAATATCAGGAATCAGAAGAATATATTCTCAATATTTCGAAATTTACAAAGAAGAATAATTTAGACCACACAAGGAAATTTCTTTTGTTCCTCGGGAGTCCACAGGAAAGTCTGAAAGTCATTCATGTGGCGGGAACCAATGGAAAAGGCTCTGTTTGTACGTATTTGGATGCAATGCTGCGGGCAGAAGGAAAAACAACCGGGCTGTTCACATCGCCGCATTTGATTCAGATGACGGAACGGATATCGATCAATGGTTCTCAGATTTCAGAGGATACTTTTGTACATCTTTTTAAGCGGACATTAGAATGTGTGAGGAAGATGGAGGCCTGCGGGCTTCCTCATCCTACCTTTTTTGAATTTTTATTTGGAATGGCGCTGATTGGATTTCAGGAAGCAGGCGTGGAATATGCCGTGCTGGAAACAGGACTAGGCGGACGGCTGGATGCAACAAACTCCATTAGCCGTCCGCTTGTGTGCGTTATTACCTCAATCGGTCTGGATCATACAGAGATTCTGGGAGATACACTGGAGAAAATTGCGGCAGAAAAATCGGGGATACTAAAGCCGGGAGTACCTGTTTTCTATATGGACACACAGGAGGAAAGCAGCCGTGTAATAGAGAAAACTGCGTCAGAACTTCAGTGTAGTTGTAAAAAAATAGGGAAAGATGCGTACGAAATTCTTGGAATTGAAGATAAATATATTGCATTTTCCTGCACAAATGCGTATTATGGAGATACTACATGGAGACTTCACAACACCGGGATTTACCAACCGGAAAATGCATTGCTTGCGATGGAAACAATGCGGGAAATCTTCAAAGACAGCGGTCATCCGGCACTCTGGAGAGAAGCATTGGAGAAAGTAGTGTGGGAAGGCAGGATGGAAGAGATTCTGCCGGATTTCTATGTGGATGGCGCTCACAATGTGAGTGCGGTAGAAAGGTTTGCACAGAGCCTGCCTGACAATGGACAAGGAAAGATTCTGCTTTTTTCAGCAGTGAAAGACAAGAACTACGAAGAGATGATTCAGATTCTCTGCCGGAATGTAGAAGCGGAATTTTACATGGTGACACAAATTGATGACGCACGTGCAGCACGTGTAGAAGAACTGAAGCAGGTGTTTGAAAAATATACGGACAAGCCTGTTGTGATGAGAGAATCTCTGAAAGATGCACTGATGTATGTCAGAGAGCATCAAGAGGGGAGAGCAGTGTATTGTATAGGTTCTCTTTATCTCACGGGAATGATTAAATCGGTTATAAAGGAGGTTGCGTGATGCTGGATTATGAGAAGGAACTGAAAAAATTCAAACCAAGTCTGGAAGTGGAAGATATTGAAGATGCGGTTTATCAGGAAGACCTGTCAGATATGACGGACCTTCTGAAACAGGTAATGGACCAAACAAAGTAAAAGGATTATGGTGAAGATAGATGAACTATACGAAGAAAATCTTGTATCAGTCTAATTACTGGTACAATGATGGGCTGAGGAAAGCACAGATCAGGGACATGTCGGGTGCGATTACCTCTCTTCGGAGAAGCTTGCAGTACAACAGGGCGAATATTAATGCCAGAAATCTTTTAGGGCTGGTGTATTACGGCAGGGGAGAAGTAGCAGAGGGGTTAGTAGAGTGGATTATCAGTAAGAATCTGAAGCCGAGAGACAATATTGCGGGTTATTTTATTTCAGAGGTGCAGAAATCTGCAAATGAGCTGGAGATCATCAATCAGGCTGTGAAAAAGTATAACCAGTGCTTGATATATTGTGAGCAGCAAGGAGAAGATTTGGCAATTATCCAGCTAAAAAAAGTGATAGCGGCTCATCCTACATTTTTAAAAGCATATCAATTGCTGGCACTCTTATATCTGCATACAGAACAGTATGCGAAGGCAAGGCAGATTTTGAGAACGGCAAGGAAGCTGGATACAACCAATGAGATGACCCTTCGGTATATGCATGCGATGACGCAGCTTCGAGGAAAGAAAACAAAGGGAAAATCAAAAGATGAAAGCGTGGAGTATCATCTTGGCAATGAGACAATTATTCAGCCGGCTCATTCGGGAATGAAAGAGCTGTCAAGCAAGATTACAGTGGCAAATATTATTGCCGGAGTATTTATTGGTGCAGCTATTATCTGGTTTTTGATTCTTCCGGCAGTCAATGAGGAAAAGTCTGATCAGGTGAATAAGCAGATTGTGGAATACAGCAATCGGATTAATGCACTGGAAGCACAGGTAAGTGCCCAGACAAAAGCATTGGATGAATACCGCGCGGCAAGTTCGGATACGGAAGCAGCACAGCAGACAGCAGCCAGTACTTCGGACAGTTATGAGAATTTAATGACAGCCTCGGATCAGTATGATTCAGGCAGCTATTCAGAAGATACGATAGCGGATACATTGCTGAATGTGAATCGGGCGGCACTGGGATCGGGAGGCCAGGCATTATATGACCAGATGTCATCGGAAATCTTTCCGACAGTCTGTGAATCCAGATATGCAAACGGGCTGGAGTCACTGGATGTGGCGAATTATGATAATGCCATTCAGTATCTGATAAAGGTTGTCAGGATGGATGAGCAGTATGAGAATGGCGGAGCACTGTTGAATCTGGGAACGGCCTATATGCGCAGCGGAGATAATGATAATGCAAAGACATATTTTAACCGGGTAATTGAGTTGTTTCCAAATACGGACAACGCAAATTCGGCTCAAACCAGTCTGAATTCTATGACAGATTCATCGGATAATACAAAGCAGTAAAAGACTGCTGTGAATACAGAACAGAAGAAACGGTGGAATGATTTCCGCAGTATCGTACGAAAGAAAAGGATGTGTATTTTTACACATCCTTTTCTTGTGTTGCCCAGCATGGGCGAACTCTTACAAAACTGGATTCAGGAGATATTTGAACCCGGGAAATAGTATTAGAGAAGGAGTAGATTTAATATGAAATATCAGGTTCAGGAGAACTGCCTGACGATTTATCTTCCCAAAGAAGTAGATCATCACAATGCAGAAGAAATGAAAAAGAGTGCGGATACAATTATAGAAAAAAATCATATCAAGTATGTAATATTCGATTTTGCAAATACGGACTTTATGGACAGTTCCGGAATAGGGGTGATTATGGGGAGGTATCGAACCATCTGTTTGATTGGCGGTGAAGTATGGGCTGTACATGCAAATGCAAGAATTAAAAAGATTTTGACAATGTCGGGAGTGACAAAAATAATGCAGATATATGAGGAGGATCAGGCATGAAAGACACGAATGAAATGGAAATTATTTTTGACAGCCGCTCTGAAAATGAAGGGTTTGCCAGAGTGGCAGTTGCAGCATTTATGACTCAACTGAATCCTACTGTGGAAGAAGTTGCAGATGTGAAGACTGCTGTTTCAGAAGCAGTAACCAATGCAATAATCCACGGCTATGAAAATAAAATACATAAAGTTTCCATACGCTGCAGAATTAGAAAAAAAGAGCTGATAGTAGAAGTAACAGACAGAGGGAAGGGAATTGAAAATATTGAACAGGCAATGACTCCTCTGTATACGAGCAAACCGGAGCTGGAAAGATCAGGCATGGGGTTTGCATTTATGGAAGCATTTATGGATACTGTGAAAGTAGAATCCGAGCCGGAAAAAGGCACGAAAGTTACTATGAAAAAAACAATTGGAAAAGGAAGGGAGATATGGACCACACAATCGCTTTAATTAAGAAATCACACGATGGAGATAAAGAAGCGAGAGAACAGTTGGTAGAAGAAAATGTGGGGCTGGTGTGGTGTGTAGTAAAAAGGTTCTATGGCAGAGGAACTGAAGCAGAAGATTTGTTTCAGATTGGAAGTATTGGACTTTTAAAAGCCATTGATAAATTCGATTTATCTTATGAAGTAAAGTTTTCCACATATGCGGTACCAATGATATCAGGGGAAATTAAACGATTTCTCAGAGATGATGGAATGATAAAAGTAAGCAGATCATTAAAGGAGTTGTCCTATAAGATTTTTCAGACAAGAGAAATTCTGTCAGGGACTCTGGGGCGGGAGCCGACATTGGAAGAACTGGCGGAGAAGCTGGGGGTAGAGAAAGAAGAAATTGTACAGGCAATTGAAGCAGGTGGAGAAGTTGAATCTTTGTATAAACCAATTCATCAGAAAGAAGGAAGTGAGATTCGTTTGCTGGACAAGCTGGAGGAAAAAGAGCGAAAAGAAGAGAAGGTGCTGGACCGTATGCTGCTTGGACAACTGTTGGAAACGTTGGATAAAGAAGAAAGACAGTTGATTTATCTGCGATATTTTGCGGAGAAGACGCAGTCGGCTGTTGGAAAGCAGATGGGGATTTCACAAGTTCAGGTATCCCGTATGGAGAAAAAAATTATTGAAAATTTAAGGAAGATGAGCGTTTAAAAATAGAAGAAACAGAAAAACAGCCGTATATTTTTCCAGGGATATCAGATACTAAATCTATATGCCGGTGTTTCTGCATCGGAGAAAGGTTTGGTGACAATGATGGAAAATGGAAAGCGGAAAATCCTGCTCTGTTTGTTCGGAGTGCTGTTGGCAGCAGTAGTGATTGGATTGATTTATTACTATCAGCAGACTACCATGCTGAAAGACAATGGAGAAGGGGTTCTGATTCGAACGGTACAGGAGGTAGAATATGGCTGTAAATCATGACACGCTCTATCTGAAAGGCGATAGGAATGTAGAAGTAACAAAACGGGAAGTGACTCTGGGAGATCTTCTTACTATGGAATGCAGTAATAAAACATTGCTGCCCCATTTGAAAACGATGAAAATATTAAAGATACCGGAAGGGGAAAAAAAGCAGAGGTATGTAATTTCCATATTGAAAATTATTGCCTGTATCCATGAAAAATATCCGGGCTTGGAAGTACAGAGTCTGGGAGAACAGGATATGATTATTACCTATGAAGACCAGAAAACACCGGCAAAATGGGTTCATATCCTGAAGACCATAATTGTTGTTCTTATTACATTTTTTGGGGCAGCATTTTCGATTATGGCATTTAATAATGATGTGGATGTTACAAAACTGTTCGGGCAGATTTATGAACTTCTGACCGGAACTAAGAGTCAGGGATTTACCATTCTGGAAATGTCATACTCTCTGGGAATTGCGGTTGGAATTCTGGTATTCTTTAATCATTTTGGAAAACGGAAATTCACTGTGGATCCGACGCCGATGGAAGTGCAGATGAGACTTTATGAAAATGATATCCAGACGACTCTGATTGAAGATGCGGCAAGAAAGGAGGAAGAGCTGGATGTGGGCAGAGCAAATCATACTGGCAGTCATCGGTCTTAGTGCCGGGCTTGTAGTGGCAGGAGGTCTGTTTTCCTTTATTATTGAACTTGGAGTCATTGCAGATTTTGCGGACCGTACCCGTACTGCAGATAAAATTCTGCTTTATGAAGATAGTGTGGCACTGGGGGGAATTATAGGAAATCTGATTTTTTGTTATAAGATTTCGATTCCGGGGGGAGAGTGGCTTCTTCCAGTGTTTGGATTACTGGCAGGAATTTTTACGGGATGTTGGGCTATGGCTCTTGCCGAGATATTGAATGTATTTCCGATATTTATAAGAAGAGTGCGTATTGTGAGATATATAGGTGTGTTTATTGCTGCAACAGCACTGGGGAAGGGATTGGGAGTCCTTCTTTTCTTTGCCAGGGGATGGTAAGAGACATAAATACAAAAGAGAAAATTTTATAAAAAATAAACAAAGAACAAGAGAAAAAACAATGGATAATATACGAAATGTATAGTATAATGGAAGAAAAGAATATCACTATACGAAAGGAGAACGACATGAAGGGTTATGCAATGTTGAAAATTGGTGAATCAGGATGGATTGAAAAAGAAAGGCCTCAGTGCGGTCCTATGGATGCAATTTGTAAACCGCTTGCAGTGGCTATTTGTACATCCGATGTTCACACGCTCTGGGAAGGGGCAATTGGAGAACGGCACAACATGATATTAGGACATGAGTGCTGTGCAGAAGTTGTAGAAGTAGGGGAACTTGTAAAAGACTTTAAACCGGGGGATCGGGTATTAGTACCGGCTATTACGCCCGATTGGAATTCTCTGGAGGCACAGGCGGGCTATTCTATGCATTCAGGCGGAATGCTGGCGGGATGGAAATTCTCGAATTTTAAAGATGGAGTATTTTCCGAATATTTTCATGTGAATGATGCAGATGGAAACCTGGCACTTCTTCCATCAAATATTTCAACAGTTGATGCATGTATGCTTTCAGATATGGTACCGACTGGATTTCACGGAGTAGAACTGGCAGATGTTCAGTTTGGAGATACGGTACTCGTAATCGGAATCGGACCGGTAGGCCTGATGTCTGTTGCAGGAGCAGCTCTTCGCGGAGCATCCAGAATCATTGCAGTCGGAACACGTAAAAACTGTGTAGAGGCAGCAAAGAAATACGGAGCTTCTGATTTTGTTAGTTATAAGAACGGTACAATTGAGGAACAGGTACTGGCGATGACTGACGGGAAAGGTGTGGATAAAGTAATAGTGGCAGGCGGAGGTTGTGAAACATTTGAATCCGCTGTAAAATGCCTGAAACCGGGCGGTAAGATAGGAAATGTCAATTATCTTGGAAGTGGAACATATGTAACTATTCCGCGTGCAGAATGGGGAGTGGGAATGGGCCACAAACAGATTAACGGAGGACTGATGCCGGGCGGACGTCTCCGAATGGAAAAACTGGGGGCTTTAGTATCATCAGGAAGATTAGATGTACATCCACTGGCATCTCATGTATTTGATGGATGGGAACATCTGGAAGAGGCTTTGTTCATGATGAGAGATAAACCGGCAGATTTAATTAAGCCGGTTGTAAAGATTTCAGACTGATAAGGATGGCATATTGAATGAAGATTTTGGTAATTTCCGGATTTCTGGGGGCAGGTAAGACAACTTTTATCAAAGAGCTGGCTAAACGAACCCAAAAAGATTTTGCAATCATGGAAAATGAATACGGTGCAGTCGGAGTAGATGGAGGGATTCTTGATGAGGCGGCTTCTGGTATGGAGAAGCCGATAAATATATGGGAGTTAACGGAAGGATGTATCTGTTGTTCTATGAAGACAGATTTTGCTTCATCAATTCTGACGATTGCGAATACTGTAGATCCGGAATATCTGGTTGTAGAGCCTACCGGTGTTGGAATGCTGAGTAAGATTATTGAAAATATCCGTAAAATTCAATACGAGAGGATTACTTTGCTGCGTCCGGTGACGATACTGGATGGAAATATGTTTGAGCGCTGTATGAAAGAGTTCAATGAGATTTGTGAAGATCAAATCCAGGCAGCAGGAACCATTATAGTTTCTAAGATGGAGAATGCGGATGAAGAAGAGCTTAAGAATCTGGAAGAACGATTGTGTCAGATGAATACAGACGCAGAAATTTGTACTTCACATTATACAAATCAGGATGAGACCTGGTGGAATTCCTTATTGGAGAAAGAACTGGATCAGATTCGGAAGGAAGTGAAAGAAGAGACATCGTCAGATTTGGAGAGTCTGGGTTTGACAGACATAGGACTTGAGCACGAATCGCAGCTGCTTTTGTTTTTACAGGGAATAATATCTGGTGTATTTGGGGATATCTGCAGAGCAAAAGGGTATTTGAAAGTAGGAATGGCGTATCTGAGATTTGACGTGACAGATCATACATACAGCATTACCGGAATAGAAGCGATGCCGGATTCAAGAGGAGTATTTATAGGAAAAAACATAAAGAGAAGCTGGATTCGAGAGATTCTTCAAAAAGATTTATATGGAGAACGTACTCTGGATAAAATAAGAAAGTCTGGCCGCCCGATGAAGAGGCGAAGCAGGGTATAAAACGATATTGTCCGTAATAAGTATTGCAGTGCAGGAGTAATTTGTAATGCTCCACACTGCAATACAAACGGACAATATTTTTTTATCCGATTTTTATCCAGATCCAGTAAAATAGTCCCAGCAGTGAACTGGTAAAAATTCCATAAAGGATGACCGGACCGGCAATTGTAAAAATCTTGCAGCCAATTCCGAAAATTTGTCCTTCTTTTTTATATTCAATGGCAGGAGCAGCTACGGAGTTGGCAAATCCGGTAATCGGGACCAGAGCGCCTGCACCACCCCATTTTGCAATTTTCGGATAAAGCCCGATACCCGTCAGAATGATACTGAGAAGTATCAGCATGAGAGAAGTCCAGCTGCTGCAGTCATCTTTGGAAAGGGCAAGCATGTCGCAATAATTGTAAATTCCCTGTCCGACAGTACAGATAATTCCTCCGGTAATGAATGCTTTTATCATATTCAAATAAACGTTGTGTACCGGAGTTTTTTTCTTTACATAGTCTTCATATTGTTTCTGACGCTTTTCTTTTTCTGATTGTTTCATCATAATTCCTCCGTTTTCTGATGTGTGTTTTCTATTAGTATCTGGAAAAAAAGGCAGAATATACTGTATATTTTGTAAAACCAGATGCATACTAACAAAAGAAACAGTTCCGGAAACAGTACGTCTGTGTTCGGAAGTAAGAGGAAAAGAGGAGTGCAGATGAATCATATAAAAGGAAAACAGAGCATTAGCTTTGGAGAATCGCCGTATTTAATCAGCAGTGCTTCGGTTGCAGGGAGTAAAGAGGCGGAAGGTCCATTGGGGAAACTAATTGATATGATTAATCAGGATGACTTATTTGGAGAAAAGACTTGGGAGGAAGCGGAGAGCCGTATGCAGAAAGAAGCATGTGTGCTTGCCCTGGGAAAGGCACATATCCGGCCGGAACAGGTGAGATATCTGTTCGGAGGAGATTTACTGAGGCAGGGAATAGCTACATCTATGGGAGTAGAAGAACTTCAGATTCCGATGTTTGGATTATTTGGAGCCTGCTCAACATCCGGAGAGGCTCTGGCTCTAAGTGCAATGAGTGTAGCGGCAGGATATGGAGAGTATATGCTGGGAGTGACTTCAAGTCACTTTGGAAGTGCAGAGAAAGAATTCCGTTTTCCATTGGGATATGCAAGCCAGCGACCGCTGTCAGCCAGCTGGACTGTAACAGGAAGCGGGGCATTTCTGGTAGGAACCAGAAAAAGCCATGTCAGAATATCAGGAGTGACGGTTGGAAAAATCGTAGATTTTGGACTAAAAGATTCACAGAATATGGGAGCATGTATGGCACCGGCAGCGGCGGATACCATTTTGACAAACTTGGAGGATTTTGGAAGAAGTGCCAGCAGTTATGATCGGATTATTACTGGAGACCTGGGGTATATTGGTCAATCTATTCTGTTTGATTTTATGAAACAAAACGGATATGATATTGAAAAAAATCATATAGACTGTGGAATGAAGATTTTTGATCAGGATACACAGGATACTCATGCAGGAGGCAGTGGATGTGGGTGTGCGGCAGTGACATTATCTTCTTATGTCCTTCCGAAGATTCAAAAAGGGGAGTGGAAAAGAGTTTTGTTCGTCCCTACCGGAGCGCTGCTGTCTACAGTCAGTTTCAACGAGGGAGCGAGTGTTCCCGGGATTGCACATGGCATTGTACTGGAACATTGTTAAGGAAAAATGCAGAAAACAGGAGGAAAAATCATGGATTATGTGAATGCATTTTGGATTGGAGGACTGATTTGTGCCGTAGTACAAATCCTGCTTGACCGTACAAAGTTGATGCCGGGAAGAGTAATGGTTCTTCTGGTATGTACGGGAGCAGTACTGGGATTTATCGGTATCTATGAGCCGTTTCAGAAATTTGCGGGAGCAGGTGCCAGTGTTCCGCTTTTGGGATTTGGAAATGTACTCTGGAAAGGTGTGAAAGAGGCAGTGGATAAGCATGGATTTCTCGGCATTTTTATGGGGGGATTTAAAGCCAGTGCAGTGGGCATTTCTGCTGCTTTGATATTTGGGTATTTGGCATCTATGGTTTTTGAGCCAAAAATGAAAAAATAGATGGGAATTACAGGCGCTGACATAAGAGCTGATTCAGAAGAATTCTTTGCTGTTCTGCCGGCGTCTTTTTCAAATGGATTTTACAAAGAAAAGTACAGATTTTGATTAAAAAATCTGGATTTTACAAATAATTAACATAAAAAAGGGGTGAAATTTTACATAGATTTAACATTCTGTCACTTATAAATTTTACATAGTTTTTGTATTATTCTAAGCTGTAAAGTGAAAGAAAAACTATTTGAGAAAAGGAGATTTTGTCAAATGAAAAAGAAAAAAATTATTTCAGCATTAGCAGTTGTAAGCATGATGGCAGTGATGGCAACAGGATGCGGTTCTTCTAATGACAGTGCAGATGCATTAAGCTCCTGGGACAGTACAAATGATATTACGATTGTTTCCCGTGAAGACGGTTCCGGAACAAGAGGCGCATTTATTGAACTGTTTGGAATCGAAGAAGAACAAAATGGTGAAAAAGTAGATATGACAACAGAAGCCGCACAGATTACAAACAACACATCTGTTATGATGACAACCGTGGCGCAGGACGAATATGCAATCGGCTATGTCTCTCTTGGCTCACTGAATGACAGTGTAAAAGTTTTGAAGATTGATGGAGCAGATGCTTCGGCAGAAAATATAAAAGATGGAACTTATAAAGTTTCCAGACCATTTAATGTTGCTACAAAGGAAGACGTGGATAATGAAGTAGCAAAAGATTTTCTTAATTTCATTCTGAGTGAAGATGGACAGAAAGTAGTTACTGACAATGGATATATCTCAATAGATGATGTACAGGCTTATGAGGGAACACAGCCATCAGGAAAAGCAGTAGTCGGAGGCTCTTCTTCTGTGGCTCCTGTAATGGAAAAGTTAGTGGAAGCATACAAAGCAGTAAATCCAAATGCAGAAATTGAGCTGCAGACAACCGATTCATCCACAGGGATGTCTTCTGTAATTGATGGAAGCTATGACATCGGTATGGCATCAAGAGAACTGAAGGATACAGAACTTTCACAGGGGCTCAAGTCAACAGTCATTGCAACAGATGGTATCGCAGTGATTGTTAATCATGATAACCCGACAGATGAATTAAGCAGCGAGCAGGTAAAACAAATTTACACTGGTGAAGCTCTTACATGGGATGAGGTAGTAGAATAATATGAAATCAAATGCATGGACTGAGAAATTTATGCGGGGAGTGTTCTTTATTGCCGCCTGTGCTTCGGTACTGGCGGTAGCTCTCATTTGCATATTTTTATTTGCAAATGGAATCCCTGCAATGAAAGAAATAGGATTTGTAGAATTTTTAACTGGAAAAACATGGAAGCCGAATAACAATTTATATGGAATCTTCCCGATGATTATAGGAAGCCTTTATGTAACAGCAGGAGCAATCATTATAGGAGTTCCGATAGGAATTCTGACTTCTATTTTTATGGCAATGTATTGTCCGAAAGTAATTTATAAACCCTTGAAAGCAGCAACAGAACTGCTTGCAGGAATTCCTTCTGTAGTATATGGATTTTTCGGGCTTGTGGTATTAGTGCCGTGGATTCGTCAGATGGGAAGAAATATGAAAGCAATGGGTATTGTCGGAGCCAGTGGAAATGGAAACAGTATCTTAACGGCATCGATTCTGCTGGGTATGATGATTCTCCCGACAATTGTAGGAGTGACAGAAAGCGCAATCAGAGCAGTACCTTCCCATTACTATGAAGGTGCACTGGCACTGGGAGCAACACATGAAAGAAGTATTTTTACGGTCATCCTTCCGGCTGCAAAATCCGGAGTTATTGCGGGGGTTGTACTTGGAATTGGACGTGCAATCGGTGAAACCATGGCGGTAATTATGGTCGCAGGTAATCAGGCGTGGATACCGGAAAGCATTATGCGCGGCGTGCGTACTTTGACAGCAAATATCGTACTGGAAATGGGATATGCGACAGATTTACACAGAGAAGCACTGATTGCAACCGGAGTTGTATTATTTGTGTTTATCCTGATTATCAATTTCTGTGTCGCATTACTAAAGAGGAGGTCAGAACATGAATAATCAGACGAGATTTGGAGAAAAAATGAAAAGTTATCTGAATCATCCGGGCTCCCTGGTTCTGATGATTCTCGTAATGTTTGGAGCGATACTTACATTTGCAGTATTGATTTTTCTGATTGTATATATATTGGTTCATGGGATTCCGTATATTAATCCATCGTTATTTGCATTAGAGTACAACTCAGAAAATGCTTCCGTTATGCCGGCATTGATTAATACGATTATTATGACATTTCTGTCATTGCTTATTGCAGTGCCTTTTGGGATTTTTTCAGCAATTTTCCTTGTAGAATATGCAGGAAGAGGAAATAAATTCATAGAAATTATCCGTCTTACGACAGAAACACTTTCCGGAATTCCTTCCATCGTGTATGGTCTGTTCGGTATGCTGTTTTTTGTAAATACACTTGGATGGGGCTTCTCGCTTTTGGCAGGAGCATTTACACTGTCTATTATGATTCTTCCGTTGATCATGCGTACAACGGAGGAGGCATTGAAATCTGTTCCTGATTCTTACCGTGAGGGAAGCTTTGGACTGGGAGCGGGAAAACTTCGTACAGTCTTTAAAATTGTTCTTCCTTCCGCTATTCCTGGAATTCTGGCAGGTATCATTCTGGCAGTCGGAAGAATCGTGGGAGAAACAGCAGCCCTGATTTATACGGCAGGTACAGTAGCAAAAGTGCCGTCAGGTATTATGGGGTCAGGAAGAACGCTTGCAGTTCATATGTACAATCTGGCAAGCGAAGGATTGCATATGGATCAAGCGTATGCTACGGCAGTGATTCTTTTAATACTTGTAGTAGGCATTAATGCAGTTTCAAGTGTAATAGCGAAAAAATTGACAAAAGCATAGAAAGGTATTGAACATGGGAAAGATTAGTATCAAAAATCTAGATTTACATTATGGAGAGTTTAAGGCTCTCAAAAATATAAACCTGGAAATTGAAGCAAATAAAATTACAGCATTTATCGGACCAAGTGGATGTGGAAAATCTACACTGCTTAAATCCATCAACCGAATGAATGATTTGGTCGAAGGCTGCCGTATTGACGGTGAAATTCTTCTGGATGGAGAAAATATCTTTAGAGGAATGGATGTCAATCTGCTTCGCAAACGAGTAGGTATGGTATTCCAGAAACCAAATCCATTTCCAATGAGCATCTATGATAATATTGCTTATGGACCAAGAACTCATGGAGTACGTTCCAAGGCAAAATTGGATGATATCGTAGAAAAATCTCTTCGTAATGCTGCAATCTGGGATGAATGTAAAGACCGATTGAAAAAAAGTGCTCTTGGAATGTCCGGTGGACAGCAGCAGCGGCTTTGTATTGCAAGAGCACTTGCAGTAGAGCCGGAAGTTTTATTGATGGACGAACCTACTTCTGCGCTGGATCCGATTTCTACCTCAAAAATTGAAGACCTTGCGATGGAATTGAAAAAAGACTATACTATTGTTATGGTTACACATAATATGCAGCAGGCAGTACGTATATCAGACAATACTGCATTCTTCCTTTTGGGAGAAGTGATTGAATATAATAATACGGAAAAATTATTTTCAATCCCGTCTGACAAAAGGACAGAAGATTATATTACAGGGAGGTTTGGTTAATCTATGCGTAATAAATTTGATGAACAGTTACAGAAACTGGATGCCCATCTTATTCATATGGGTGAGTTGTGTGAGAGTGCAATCGCGAATGCAACAAAGGCACTTCGTGAAGGCAGTATCGAACAGGCAAAGGCAGTGATTGAAGCAGATGCAGAGATTGATGAGATTGAAAAAGACATTGAAAAAATGTGCCTGAAACTTCTTTTGCAGCAACAGCCTGTGGCAAAGGATTTAAGAAGAATTTCAGCGGCATTGAAGATGATTACAGATATGGAGCGTATCGGTGATCAGACTGCTGATATCGCAGAAATCGTAATTTCCTCTAAGATGACAGAAAGTGTTGATATCAAAGATATCGGAAGAATGGCATCTGCAGTCAGCAAGATGGTGCGAGACAGCGTAACGTCTTATGTAGAAAAAGATCTTGAACTTGCTAAAAAAGTTATGCTGGAAGATGATACAGTGGATGCTCTGTTTGACAGTATTCAGGATGAACTGGTTTCTTTTGTTGCAGAACAGAAGGGACAGCATGGCAAAAAGGTAGTGGATTTGATTATGGTAACAAAATACCTGGAGCGTATCGGCGATCATGCGACGAATATTGCAGAATGGGTGGAATTCTCTATCACAGGAGTGCATAGAAACGGAGTACACGTTTAAGTGCGATGAAGAAAGAGGAGATGACATATGATCTATTGCGTGGAAGATGATGACAACATCCGCGAATTAGTGATATATACATTAGAAACGACCGGGCTGAAAGCGAAGGGATTCGCAGAGGGATCGGCTTTTATGGAGGCTCTGGCATTTGATACGCCAGAGCTTATTTTACTTGATATTATGCTTCCGGGGGAAGATGGTCTGGAACTGCTCAGGAAATTAAAAGATTCGTCTAAAACGAAAGATATTCCAGTTATTATAGTTACTGCTAAAAGTGCAGAGTATGATAAAGTGGTCGGTTTGGATTCCGGCGCAGATGATTATGTTACGAAGCCATTTGGAATGATGGAGCTGGTTTCCAGAATTAAGGCGGTAATGCGGCGTGCCGGTAAGGTACAGGAACATGAGGTTCACTCTGTGGGTGGTGTCTGTGTGGATGTGAAAAAGCATGAAGTGACGGTAGATGGAACACCTGTTACACTGACGCTGAAAGAATTTGAACTCTTGGAACGACTGATGCGTAATCAGAATATTGTTCTGACAAGAGACCAGCTTCTCGAAGATATCTGGGGATATGATTTTGATGGTGAAACAAGAACTGTGGATGTACATGTGCGGACACTCCGTCAGAAACTAGGAAAAAAAGGAGAAATCATTAAAACAGTAAGGGGTGTCGGTTACCGAGTAGGAGGAAGTAATGAGGACTAAGATTCAAAGAAGTATGATTCTTGTCTTGTCTGTAACACTTCTGGTTTCGTATGGAATTCTGACGGGAATTCTGTATCAGCAGAATATGCGGTTATTGAAAGAAGAAGTGAATAAGGAAGCAAAATATATCCAAACTGCGATTAATATATCTGGAACAAATTATCTGAAAACGATGGATGAGGTAGATTTAAGAACCAGGGTAACACAGATTGCTTCTGATGGAACTGTGCTTTATGATTCTGGAAATGGCGGTGAGGGATTAGAAAATCACGGCTCCAGACCGGAAGTGAAAGCTGCACTGAAAAAAGGTACCGGAGAAGATATCCGTATTTCGAGCACTCTTGGAGAGAAAATGTATTATTACGCCCTTCTTCTGGATGATGGCACTGTGCTGCGTGTTGCTAAAGGAATGGATACTCTGGGAGAGACAGCAAGTTCTATCCTTCCTGTAATAGGGGGACTTTCAGCAGTGATGCTGATTTTCGCATGGATACTCGGAAAATGGCAGACAGCGCGGCTGGTAGTGCCATTTAACGAACTGGATATTGAAAATCCATTGGATAATGTGGTTTATGAGGAACTGCGGCCGTTTCTGGAAGCGATGGACAAACGGAATAAGGAGAAGGCTGCGGTAGAAGATATGCGTAAGGAATTTTCTGCAAATGTATCTCATGAGCTGAGAACTCCGTTGACTTCCATTTCCGGTTATGCGGAAATTATGAAGAATGGTATGGTCAGACCTGAGGATATCCAGAATTTTTCTGAGCGGATTTATAAAGAAGCAAAACGCTTGATTACATTGATAGAGGATATCATTAAATTGTCTAAACTAGATGAGGGGTCTGTGGAAGTTGAGCAAGAAGATGTGGATTTGTATGCCCTTTGCAGAGAAATTTTGAGCAGGCTTTCTGTACAGGCAAATGCAAAAAATGTCCACATTGTACTTGCAGGAGAGCCGGTCATTTACCACGGCATTCGTCAGATTCTGGATGAAATGATTTATAATATCTGCGAAAATGCAATTAAGTATAATGTAGAAGGCGGACGGGTATCTGTATGGGCAGGCAATACGCTTCAGGGACCCAAAGTCAGTGTAGTGGATAATGGAATCGGAATTCCAAAAGAGCATCATGGAAGAATTTTTGAGCGTTTCTATCGGGTGGATAAGAGCCATTCCAAAGAACATGGAGGTACCGGACTGGGGCTATCCATTGTAAAACATGGAGCACTTCTACATAACGCACAAGTGGTTGTGGAGAGTGAAGTAGGTCAGGGAACCCGGATGGACCTTCTGTTCTGGAAAGAATAGAGTAATATGAGAGTAAGACAGCTGGAAGTTTAAAAGTCCAGGCTGTCTTTTTCTGTATTTAGAGAGAAAGAAACGGAAGGATTTTGTTGAACGGATTTTAAGAGTCGACAGGGCTGTTCTTTGAATTCTGTCTTGTAAGCCCGGAAAAAAGAAGAATAATCATGGAATCCGCTGGAAAAGCAGGCTTCCGTAGCAGGAATACCTTTAGAAATTAAATCTCGTGCCAGCAGGAGTCTGCGGTATGTGATGTAGTTTCCGATTGTGTATCCCGTTTCAGATTTGAACAGCCGCATCATGTAATACTTGCTGAGATAAAATCTGTTGGACAGAAAATCAATGGTTATCGGTTCAGTCAAATGAGTATTAATATAATGTATCAAATCCAGGACTTTCTGGTTGCATAAACCGGTATTCAGAAATTCGATTTTATTTTTAATCGCAGCACGGTTCAGCTGAATCATAAATTCAAGAAACAAAAGCTGGCGATAAAGGCTTGCTGCATATCCTGTATCATTAAAAGAATGTTCCAGTCGGATGGTGCTTTGAAAGAGAGTACTCTTTTCAAAAGAAGAAATGCGCAGCACGCTGGAATGTTCTTTTTGAGCTTTTTCAAAACAATAGTTTAAATCATATTCTTCAGTCTTGTAGTCTTCCATAAATCCGGGAGAAATATAGACGATAATCCGTTCATATGGAATGGAATCGTCAGCCTGAACCCGGTGAATATCGTTGCGGTTGACAAGGACAATATCGTACGGTTCCAGTTCATATGTCTTCCCTTCTACATAATAGCGGACATTGCCGGAAATAAAAATTGTAATTTTATGAAAATCATGATAGTGATAGTCCACTTCTTTTATACTTTTATCTGTTAAATGAAAAATACGGAAATCGCTGTTTAAATACCCACGTTTACTGTATGGTTGCATGATACCCTCCTTCTTTACTCTAAATATAGTATAGAGCATTATTTGCAATATAGAAAGCACTTTATCTATTCTATTTGAATAAAATGCCGGATATAATATAAAAAACAGGTAAAGAAGGAGGCCGTGATTATGGAAATTACATTGGAACGTTACCATGGGCTGGGAAATGATTATCTTGTATATGATCCGAATAAAAATGAATTGGAATTGAATGAGAGAAATGTCAGAATGCTTTGCAATAGAAACATGGGGCTTGGTTCGGATGGAATTCTGGAAGGCCCTTTTATGGGAGAAAAACAGATGTCGCTTCGAATCTGGAATCCGGATGGAAGTATTGCGGAAAAGAGCGGAAATGGTGTTCGCATATTTGCAAAATATTTAAAGGATGCAGGATATGTTCAGAAAAAACATTATACATTGCTGACAGACGGTGGAGAGGTGGAAATCACCTATTTGAATGAAATCGGGAGCCGGCTTAAGGTTTCTATGGGAAAACTTTCTTTCTGGAGCGATGAGATTCCTGTAACAGGCGAAAAAAGAGAAGTTATTAATGAGGATATGGTTTTCGGGCGGACTCTGTATCCATCGACATGTGTAACAATTGGGAACCCTCACTGCGTAATTCCATTAGATGAAATTTCAAAACCTCTGGTATGTAAGATTGGAAGTGAGGCGGAATGTGCCAGATATTTTCCGAACCATATCAATACGGAAATTATGCATGTAATAGATATGAATCATATCGAGATAGAGACATTTGAGAGGGGAGCCGGATATACGATGGCAACAGGAACCGGAGCATGTGCGGCGGCAGGAGTTGCTTATAAACTGGGATTGACATCGAACAAGGTTATTGTGCACATGCCTGGCGGTGAGCTGCAGGTAGAGATAGGAGAAGACTGGGAAGTCTATATGACAGGAGATGTATTTTATGTAGCAGCGGTGCGTCTTAGCAGTGAGTTTACTGAGATGCTGCGGGCAGT
>CASERA010000145.1 GCA_949290175.1 uncultured Ruminococcus sp. | reverse complement strand
ATTCATAGAATGCCCACATTGCTTTTGCAGCATCAATTGGAGATCCGCCCCCCATAGATACAATCCAGTCAGGCTCAAAAGCACGCATTGCTTCAGCCCCTTTCATAACAGTCTCTACGGATGGATCCGGCTCAACACCTTCAAATACTTCAACTTCCATTCCTGCCTCTTTTAAGTAGTTTACAGCTCTGTCAAGAAATCCCTGACGTTTCATGGAACCTCCCCCTACTACTAAAATGGCCTTTTCCCCTTTCAAATTTTTTAGTTCTTCAAGACATCCTTTTCCGTGGTAAATATCTCTTGGTAAACAAAATCTGCTCATTGTTCACATCTCCTTTAACCAAAAAAATTTGTTAATTTCAACTATCTTCATTATAACACTGTGAAACTTTTAACACAAGAAGTCATTTCATTTTTTTTGTTTAATTCTGCACAAAAAAGTATTTGCTTTTTTATATAAAAACACAAAGAACCGAAAAAGGATGTGTGGTATATATCTCTTCTCCGGTTTTTATGTATTTATTTTGCTGCTTTATTGTGGTTCATATACATAATTTCTTTTTGTTATCTGTGTTGTCTTTCCTGTCTCACTTACAAGGACTGCACTAAATATCATTTGTCCCTCCGGCATATCAATAGGACCTGTGTACAGAGTAGAATTTTGATTCGGCTCTGTTCCATCTGTGGTATAATACGCAGTATACCCTTCGGGAACCTGGATGGTAATCTGTGTCGGACTACTGTACTGTCCCGTAGACGGCGTCACCGCCGGAGCGTCTGCAATCGGAATTTCAATTTTATAGGTTCTGGACACTACAACACTTGGTATATTCTTCGAATTATAGGAAACCGCTTTAATTTCCGTCTCTCCCTCCTGTTTCAGAAGAATTGGTTCTGTATAGAGTTTACTGGAAGATGTTGGCTCTGTCCCATCATCTGTATAGTAAATTTTCCCTCCATCTGAGGAAAGTGTTACTTCCTGGACCTCGCTGTATTTACCTTCCTCCAAACTAAAATCCGGTGCCTCTGAGATATAATCCTTTACATGTTCCAATACCTTATCATCTTCACAGTCACTGAGAAGTTCTGAAATTTTTTCCAATTCATTTCTTTCCTCATAATAAGAAATGGCAGCCTGATACAATTCTGTACTAGATGGATAAGAAGCAATTGCAGAGAGAAAAACAGACTCTGCCTCATCTTCCTGTTCCTGCTCTTCATAAGTCCTTGCAAGACCCTGATATGCTTCTGCTTTCTGTCCATTCTTATCAATTGCACGGTTAAAATAATTCTCTGCCCTGCTGTACTCTTTCATCTGAAGTGCATTATAGCCTTTCTTCACCTGGCCGGCGTACGAATTCTGGTATAAAATATAGCTCAGTATTCCTCCAACGAACAACACTACTAAAACCATGATGAGAATCATTCTTCTTCGCCTTTGAAGCAGCTTTCTTTTCCGTGCCATCATCTGCTGGCGCCTTTTTTCTTCTGCCATCGCCCGTCCCCGTACCGCCTGTTCTCTTTTGATACGGATTTGTTCCATTTCATCCTGATTTAATACGCGGGTAGAATTTGTCTGCCTTGTGGCTTCCCTTCTCCTGTAATTTCGAATATCATCGGTACGAATCGGACGCGTGGCATCTTCCACAGAACCTTTTACTTCCTGTGTAAGCACATCTTCAAGAGGGTTATAATCTGGCACAATCTGAACTTCTTTTCCACATCTCGGACAGTGCAGTCTGCCATCCGGGATGATAGCATCACAATGTGTACATCTCATAACAACGCCTCCTAGTTACGTGCTGTTTCTACACAGTTATTCATCAGCATCGCAATCGTCATCGGGCCAACTCCTCCCGGTACCGGTGTAATTGCAGAAACTTTTTCTGAAACACCTTGGAAATCTACATCGCCACAGAGCTTGTTTTGTGTATCCCGGTGAATTCCAACATCGATTACAACTGCACCTTCTTTTACATATTCTGCAGTCACCATTTTTTGCTGTCCAACCGCTGCAATTAAAATATCTGCCCGTCGTGTCACATCTTTTAAGTTCTTTGTTCTGGAATGTGCTATGGTAACCGTAGCGTTTTCACGCAGCATAAGTGCTGCCATTGGCTTGCCGACAATGTTACTGCGTCCAAGTATCACACATTCTTTTCCTTCTATCTCAATTCCTGACCGCTTTAACAGCTGAACAATTCCTGCCGGAGTACAAGATAAGAATCCCGGCTCTCCAAGCCAGAGCCTTCCTACACTGACCGGATGAAAACCATCCACATCTTTATCTGGCGAAATCGTCCGGATAATCCGGTCTTCATCGATATGTTTTGGCAGTGGCAGTTGTACAAGAATTCCATTCACTTTCTCTGAACGGTTCAGCTCTTCTATTAACCCCACCAGTTCCTCTTCTGATGTATTTTCTTCCAGTTCATAAGATAAGGACTCTATCCCGATATAGGCACACGCCTTTTTCTTATTGTTTACATATACAGAAGAAGCAGCATCTCCTCCTACCTGAATTACCGCCAGACAAATTTCTTTTCCCTGCTCCTTTAAAGCCCGGACTTCTTCTTTCAATTCATCCTTGATTTGTTTTGATATTATTTTTCCATCTATTAATTTTGTCATTTTACTCTCCTTTAAAACAAACCAATGATTTTACCGTCATCAGTTACATCAATATTATTGGCAGCCGGAATTTTAGGGAGCCCCGGCATGGTCATAATTGCTCCCGTCAGTGCGACGACAAATCCGGCACCTGCACTGACATAAACCTCACGGATGTGAAGATCGAAGTTCTCAGGACGCCCCAGTTCTTTTGCATCATCAGACAGGGAGTACTGGTTTTTTGCCATACAAATCGGGAAATCTCCAAATCCTAGTTCTTCAATCTTTGACAACTGCTTTCTGGCAGCAGGTTCATATACCACACCTTTTGCTCCGTAGATTTCTTTTGCAATTGTTTCAATCTTCTCTTCCAGCGAAAGGCTGTCTTCATAGAGCACATGAAACTGACTTTCTTTATTTTCCAGTGTTTCCAATACCTTTTCTGCCAGTTCAATTCCGCCTTCTCCGCCTTTTTCCCATACTTTTGCAAGTGCGAATTCACATCCTCTTTCTTCACAGAATTTGCGGATATATTCATTCTCTGCTTCCGTATCTGTGATAAAAGAATTCAGAGTCACAACAACCGGCACTCCATATTTCTGAATATTTTCAATATGTTTTTCCAGGTTTACAATTCCCTTTGCCAGAGCTTCCAGATTTTCTTCTCCTAAGTCCTGTTTGGCAACACCGCCATTATATTTTAATGCACGTGCAGTAGCCACAAGGACAACTGCATCCGGCTTTAGTCCTGCCTTACGGCACTTAATATCCATGAATTTTTCTGCTCCGAGATCTGCTCCGAAACCAGCTTCCGTAATTGTAATATCGCTGATTTTCAGAGCTAGTTTTGTTGAGCGTATACTATTGCATCCATGTGCAATATTCGCAAATGGACCGCCGTGTACCAAGGCCGGTGTATGTTCCAGAGTCTGGATTATATT
>CASERA010000144.1 GCA_949290175.1 uncultured Ruminococcus sp. | reverse complement strand
TTGAAGGTACAATTCTTGAAAGAGGGATTATTGCCCTGAATGCAAGGATTTTTTCTGAAATTGTAAGGAAACTGCCGGATAGCGAAGTGACAATAGAAACTGATTTCGATAATCAGACTTTAATTACATGCGAAAAAGCAAAGTTTAATATTTCTGCTCAGTCTGGTGATGATTTTTCATATCTTCCAAATATAGAAAAAGAAGATTATATTAGTGTCTCAGAATTTACCTTAAAAGAAGTGATTCGTCAGACAATTTTCTCCATCGCAGATAACGATACAAATAAGATGATGACAGGTGAATTGTTTGAAATTGAGGATAACATTCTGAAAGTTGTCTCACTAGATGGACATAGAATATCAATTCGTAAGATAGAATTAAAGGAATCTTACCAGCCAAAGAAAGTAATTGTGCCAGGAAAGACACTTCAGGAAATCAGCAAAATCATTGGAGGAGAAGCTGAATCAATGGTTGATATTTCTTTCACAAAGAATCATATCGTATTTGAATTCGATCAGACAGTTGTTGTATCACGCCTGATTGAAGGAGACTATTTTAGAATTGACCAGATGCTTTCCAGTGATTATGAAACAAAAGTAAGAATGAATAAAAAGGAACTGTTGAATTGTATTGACCGTGCAACACTGTTGATCAAAGAGGGAGATAAAAAACCGATTATCATAGATATTACAGATGGCTCCATGGAACTGAAGATAAAATCCCAGATAGGTTCTATGGATGAAATTATATACATCACAAAAGAAGGGAAGGATCTTCTGATTGGATTTAATCCTAAATTCTTAATTGATGCTCTGCGCGTCATTGATGACGAAGAAGTAGATTTGTATTTTATGAACGCAAAAGCACCTTGTTTTATCAAAGATGAAAATCAGACATATATTTATCTGATTCTTCCTGTTAATTTTAACACTGCAATGTAAAAAAGTATAGAAAGAAGAGCATTTATGGAAATTATAAAGTTAAGAGAAACGGATGAATTTATTAAGTTAGGTCAGGCACTGAAAGCCTCGGGGCTGGCTGAATCAGGCGTGGAAGCAAAAGAAATTATTCAAGACGGGCTGGTTACGGTAAATGGAGAAATAGAGACCAGAAGAGGCAGAAAACTTTATGCCGGAGATATTGCCTTATTTGACGGTCAAGAAATAAAAATTGAAAAATAACTAAAAAAAGTGTAAAATAGGTATATGCTGGTGGAGAAATTATGGTAATCAAATCTTTAAAACTTAAAAATTACAGGAATTACAGTTTGCTGGATATGGATTTTGATTCAAAGACGAATATCCTGTATGGTGATAATGCGCAGGGTAAAACAAACATCCTGGAAGCATTATATTTGTCAGGTACAACCAAATCCCACAGAGGAACCAAAGACAGAGATTTGATACAGTTTGGACAGGATGAATCCCATTTGGAAACGATTGTTGAGAAAAAGGGCATGGAATTCCAGATAGACATGCATCTAAAAAAGAACAGTCCAAAAGGAATTGCAATTAATAAGATTCCAATCCGCAGGGCAAGTGAGTTATTTGGAATTATACATTTTGTATTCTTTTCTCCAGAGGACTTGAATATCATTAAAGATGGTCCTTCCGGACGAAGAAGGTTTATTGATCTGGAATTATCACAACTTGATAAAGTTTATCTGAATAATCTATCCAATTATAATCGGATTATCAATCAAAGAAATTCCTTGCTGAAAGAATTGTATAAACAGGAGCATCTGCTGGAAACGCTGGATATCTGGGATATGCAGCTGGCAGATTATGGAACGAAAGTAATAGAGAGCAGGAAAAAGTTTATCAGTCAGGTTAATGAAATCATAGCAGATATACATTCTAAGCTGACCGGAGGCAAAGAAATTATTGAGCTGACTTATGAGACAAGTATTGGTAACCTTTCTCTGGAGCAGGCTTTGAAGAAGAATCGCGAAAGAGATATCAGGATGAAAAGTACATCAGTCGGTCCCCACAGGGATGATATGTGTTTTATGTCAGGTAATCTGGATATTCGTAAGTTTGGTTCTCAGGGGCAGCAGCGCACGGCTGCTTTATCTTTGAAATTATCGGAGATTGAACTGGTGAAAAAGTTAATCAGGGATACTCCGGTTTTATTATTGGATGATGTATTGTCTGAATTGGATAAAAACAGGCAAAACTATTTATTAGACAGTATTCACGACATACAGACAGTGATTACATGTACTGGATTAGATGAGTTTGTAAATCATCGATTTTCTATAAATAAAATATTCCATGTGAAAAATGGAAGTGTAACGAAAGAAAATTAGGAGGTTTTTAAATGGGTGCAACAAGTACTGAGTTTGATGCTGAATATGGAGCAGATCAAATCCAAATATTGGAAGGATTGGAAGCGGTAAGAAAAAGACCGGGAATGTATATCGGCAGCACTTCTACAAGAGGACTTCACCATCTGGTATATGAAATCGTAGATAATGCAGTTGATGAGGCCCTGGCGGGATATTGCGATACAATCAATGTAAGCATCAACCCGGATAATTCGATCACAGTAACAGATAATGGGCGTGGAATCCCCGTTGGAATTAATCATAAAGCAGGGCTTCCGGCAGTAGAAGTTGTATTTACTATTTTGCATGCCGGTGGTAAATTTGGCGGAGGAGGATACAAGGTATCCGGTGGTCTTCATGGAGTCGGTGCGTCTGTTGTAAATGCACTTTCCGTATGGCTGGAAGTTGAAATTTGCCATGATGGTAAAATTTATAAACAGCGTTATGAGCGGGGCAAAGCTGTTTATAAGTTAAAAGTTGTTGGAGAATGTGAAACGGACCGTACCGGAACAAAGGTTACATTCCTTCCGGATGATGAAATATTTGAAGAGACAGTTTTTGATTACGATACATTAAAACAGAGATTCCGTGAGATGGCATTCCTGACAAAAGGACTTCGGATTGAACTTCAAGACCTGCGTGAAGAAGAGGTAAGAGAACATGTTTTCCACTACGAAGGCGGAATCAAAGAATTTGTCACCTATCTTAACAGGAGCAAAACTCCGCTGTATGACCAGATTATTTACTGTGAGGGCGTGAAAGACGGCGTCTTTGTAGAAGTTGCGATGCAGCACAATGATTCTTACAGCGATAATACCTATGGTTTTGTAAACAATATTACAACTCCGGAAGGGGGAACTCATGTTGTAGGTTTCAGAAATGCGTTAACCAAGACATTTAATGATTATGCAAGAAAGAATAAACTGCTGAAGGATAATGAGCCAAACCTTTCCGGTGAGGATATTCGAGAAGGTTTAACTGCAATCATCAGTGTCAAGATTGAAGATCCTCAATTTGAGGGTCAGACAAAACAGAAGCTTGGAAACAGTGAGGCAAGAGGAGCAGTAGACAATATCGTCAGCACACAGCTGGAGATTTTTCTGGAGCAGAATCCTAATGTTGCCAAAATGACGATTGAAAAATCAGTTATGGCACAGAGGGCAAGAGAGGCAGCACGAAAGGCAAGAGACCTGACAAGAAGAAAATCTGCATTGGAAGGAATGTCACTTCCAGGAAAACTGGCAGATTGTTCAGACAAAGACCCTAAAAACTGTGAAATATATATCGTAGAGGGAGATTCTGCGGGAGGTTCTGCAAAGACTGCGAGAGACCGCGCAACACAGGCAATTCTTCCGCTTAGGGGTAAGATTCTGAATGTAGAAAAAGCAAGACTGGATAAGATTTATGGAAATGCCGAAATCAAAGCGATGATTACTGCATTTGGAACCGGAATACATGAAGATTTTGATATTTCAAAATTACGTTACCACAAGATTATTATTATGACAGATGCCGATGTCGATGGTGCACATATAAGTACGCTGCTGCTGACATTCTTATACAGATTCATGCCGGATTTGATCAAAGAAGGCTATGTTTATCTGGCTCAGCCACCGCTTTATAAGCTGGAGAAAAATAAAAAAGTATGGTATGCATACAATGATGAAGAGCTGAATAAGCTCCTGTCAGAAGTAGGAAGAGATGGAAATAATAAAATTCAGCGTTATAAAGGTCTTGGAGAGATGGATGCAGAGCAGTTATGGGAGACCACTATGGATCCGGAAAACAGAGTTTTATTAAAAGTCACAATGGATGACGAGACATCTTCGGAACTCGATTTGACCTTCACAACACTGATGGGGGATAAAGTAGAGCCAAGACGAGAATTCATCGAAGAAAACGCAAAATACGTCAAAAATTTGGATATATAGCAGAATAACCTAAAGGAGAAGGAACATGGAAGATAATATTTTTGATAAAGTCCATGAAGTCGATTTGAAAAAGACAATGGAGAAT